>CAYYZP010000382.1:0-2793 GCA_964476165.1 uncultured Fimbriimonadaceae bacterium | reverse complement strand
CGGCGACCTTCCCGCCAAGCATGACGTCGGTCGCACGCGCGAGGCCGTCGGGCAGCGAATGGCGGCAGCCGTAAATGTTGTCGAACTTGCTCTTGGTCACCGAGTCGTTCACGTTCATCGCAGGGAACGGGAGCGAGCCCTTTTTCTGCATTTCATAAAGCCGATGCACGCCTGTCGTAGTCTCTTCAGTCACGCCTTTAATGTTCGCCTTGATCTTGCTGTAAAAGTTTGGATCCTGCGCCAGTTTCCTTTTGATTGATGCGAACAAAGCGGTCTCTTCTTCGCTCGTCGGGTTTGCGACCGCGCTCGCATCGCTTTCCGCCCGCGAACCCAGCAGCACGAGCAATGTGGCATCGCCGCCGTCGTCGAGGATCATGTTCGGCGTCCCACCATCGACCCACTCGAAAATCTTGTGTGTGTACTCCCAGTACTCGTCCAAAGATTCGCCCTTGAAAGCAAACACAGGAGTACCCCCCTCCGCGATCGCCGCCGCCGCGTGGTCTTGCGTCGAGTAGATGTTGCACGACGCCCAGCGCACGTCCGCGCCAAGCGCCTTGAGAGTCTCGATCAAGACCGCAGTTTGGATCGTCATGTGTAACGACCCTGCTACCCGCGCACCTTTGAGCGGCTTGGATCCCGAATACTCGTTGCGGATCGCCATCAATCCCGGCATCTCGGTCTCGGCGATCGCGATCTCCTTGCGCCCCCACCCAGCGAGCGAGAGGTCTTTGACGATGAAGTCTTGTGTCTTTGTCGAAGTGTTCATTTTTTGCTTTCCTCGGTCAGTAAGCGCCGTATCGTCAAGGTTCGCCCCAATGGAAAGCGCGGTCGAGCCCGCGCACTCCCAAAGAATAAGCGCTCACGAACCAAAGGTTCGTGAGCGCCGTTCGCCTTTGCTGAGCCTGGTTCCGACAATCCCAGGATCGCAACGCTCCTCAGCAATATCTATTATTCCATAAACGAAGAGCAGTTTAGGTCGGAATTCACAAGTCCGAGCGGTTTTCGAGTACAGCAAGGTCGGCGATGTCCTTCGGTCGACCAGTCGCTTGCTTATTGATAATCAGATCATTGAGGCACAGAACCGGAATGGTCAGCCCCTCAATCTGCATGCTCACTCTTCGTTTCCATACTTCTTCAAACTCTAGGCCGGAAAGAAACGTCAGCAGGTCGACCCGCCTGGGTGGAAACCCGATCTGAATGACATGGTCCGGCTTTACGAAATCCTCTTTCGTCAATTGTAGGGACCCTACACCGAATGATTTCAGCGCTCGAAGGACGCGCTCAGCGTTTTCTGCACTTCGATTGACCCAGATGTCGATGTCGCCAGTCGAACGAGGCATTCCGTGGTAGGACATGGCCACCGCCCCCACCAGGAGAAACTCAACGTTGTTTTCGATGAACAATTCGAACAACTCTTTCCAATCGGTGTTCAGTTCCATAAGTGTCATCAATGAGTTGGAGCATGATTTCGATGCGCTGCTCCGGAGTCAGGGAACGATAGTATGCGCGATCAGCCTCGTCGGCTTCTTTCATAGATCGAAAGACGTGAACTTCCCGCTTCACAACCTTCATTTTACCCGCAAAAACGTATCCGGAACGCGCGTCAGGAACCAGAGAATCTTCCCCCTTCTACCGCACAAAATGGATTTCTGGCGAATCGATGTCGTCCAATAGCATGATCGACACGATTGGTAGCGGTCGGTCCTGAGCGATCTGGCGCGCCTCGTCGAACGACACTTCCAAAGACAACATCCCTGGAAGTTGGATGAACGAGCCGAACTCGTGCGCGCCGACTTCGCTTGAAAAACAAGCGAGGCCGTGGATGCCCTCGTGGCTATAGCACCCGTATTTCCCCGACGGCTCGTGCTTGAGCACGTAAAGAGTGCTCGGAAAATCGGTATTGAGTCCAAGGACTGGGCAATCTAAGATCGTTGGGGTCATGGCCTTACCCTCTCAATTTTCGGTCGAAATCCGAACTCCTTGAGGGCGCAGGTTCAAGTCCGCTTAAGGAAGCGCTTGCCCACGAGCAGGGCAGGCTCAAACTTGCCCCTCATTTCTATTTGACAGGGCGTCTCGGCCTTAACGTTCGATTCCACATAGGCGAAGGCGATTCCTCGGTCTAAAGTCGGAGAAAACACGCCGCTACAGACCTCACCCACTTCCCTGTCCTCGACATAGATTTTCATGCCCGGCATTGGGAGCCGCTTGACTTCCAAGATCACACCGCGAAGTTTGGTGGGGGTACCTATTCCTCTTGCCGACTGGATGAAATCGCTTCCCAGAAATTTTTTCTCCTTTCCGATCGCCCAACCCAGTTGTGCCGCGATCGGGTTGAGGTCGTCGCTCAGTTCGTGGCCATAGAGCGGCAGCCCTGCTTCGAGCCGAAGCGTGTCGCGCGATCCAAGGCCGCACGGCTCCACTCCAGCAATAAGCAAAGCGTTCCACAAGGTTTCGGCTTCCCCACCCGCGCAGATGAGTTCAAAGCCGTCCTCCCCTGTGTATCCGCTCCTAGGTGCAAAACAGTCCACTCCCGCGATCTTTGTCTCCGCGACCGTGAACAACGGCGTACCGCGCAGTTTTTCTGGCTCCGATGCGAGCCCGCTCACAATCTCTTCTGCACGGGGACCCTGGACGGCGATCATCGCCGTCTCATCAGTACGGTCCACGATTTTTACTCCGATACTGTTCTGCGCCCGCAAATGAGCCACGTCCTTGGCGTGGTTCGCGGCATTGACCACCATCCGAAACTCGCCCGCAGACATCCGATACACGATGATGTCGTCGACCAGCCCC
>CAYYZP010000381.1:0-2034 GCA_964476165.1 uncultured Fimbriimonadaceae bacterium | reverse complement strand
ATCCAGGAGTGGTGGGGGCTGGTGGGGCACATCACAGACGTGGCGGATCGGTTTGCTTCGGCAGGCTTTACGGCGCTTGCGCCCGATTTTTATCACGGTCGCAACACCACCGAGCCCGACGAGGCAGGGTCTCTCATGATGGCGCTCGAAGTGCCGGACGCGGAAAAAGTGATCAATGGAGCCGTGTCGTTCTTGCTTTCGCATACTGCTTGTTCAGGTGGAAAGGTGGGAGTGGTCGGTTTCTGTATGGGCGGGCAACTCTCGATGTACGCGGCGGCGATCAACAAATGGATCGGGGCGTGCGTCAACTACTATGGGATCCATCCCAACGTCCACCCGCCTTTTGAAAACTTGTCGTGCCCAATGTTGGGGTTCTTTGCCGAGCACGACGACTACGCTTCGCCCGCTGCTGTCGCCGGGCTTGATGCGGAACTGACGCGGTTAGGTAAGTCGCACACCTTCACCACCTATCCCGGCGCGCACCACGCCTTCTTCAACTCCGACCGCCCACAGGTCTACGACCCGTCAGCCGCCGAGGATTCTTGGGGAAAGATGGTTTCGTTTTTCCATTCGAACCTTTCACTAGGACTTTTAAAGAAGAATCTTTGACCAAGTCGGGATCTCCTGACCCTTCACTTCATAATAATTCCCATGACCCCAAACAGGCGGACGTTCAGACTCCACGATCTCCCAGCCGGCCAGCGGTACAGGATGATGACCGGGCTGGTGGTGCCGAGGCCGATCGCGTTCGTCAGCACCACCAGCGAAAGCGGCCACGACAATCTTGCCCCGTTCAGTTACTTCATGCTCGGGGGAGACAATCCGCCGAGCCTCGCCTTCTGCCCGACCACAAATCGAGAAGGCAATCCAAAAGACACTCTGAGAAACATCGAACTGTCCAAGGATTTCGTTGTAAACTTAGTCACATCAGAGATGGCCAAAGGAATGAACGAGACCTCATTCGCTTACCCGCAAGGTGACGAGGAATGGGGGGTTTCGGGCTTCACAAAGGAACCAAGTACGCTCGTCAAGCCCCCGAGGGTGGCTGAAAGTCCGGTACAGTTTGAGTGCAGGCTGCACGAGATCGTCCGGCACGGCGCGGGGCCAAGTTCTTCGGCGTATGTCATAGGTGAGATTCTTGTCGCCCACGTGAGTGCCGATCTGGTGGACGAAAACGGCAGGCTCAAAAGCCCGTTCAGGCCGCTTGCGCGAATGGGCGGAAAGGAGTACCTGGACACAGATTGTGGAAAGGTTTTTGAACTCGCGCGTCCGAAGGGGCCCGCGGAATCGTCGGTTGATTAGTTGCCATGTTTATTTTTCGTTCGGACCGGAGTGAAAACCGATGAGGCTGAAGCGCGTCCACATTTTTGGATTTAAGACCTTCGCCGACAAGACGGTGTTCGACATCGACGCCGATCTGATCGCCGTCGTCGGCCCGAACGGATGCGGAAAGTCCAACATCGTCGACGCGATCCTGTGGGGTCTCGGCGAAAGCAAAGCCAGCCACATCCGCGCGAAACTGACCCAGGACGTCATTTTCTCCGGCTCGCAAAGACGCCGGAAACTGGGCTACTGCGAGGTCACGCTCATTTTCGACAACGAGGACGGCACCCTCCCCATCGACACGCCAGAAGTCGCGCTCACAAGACGTGTTACAAGATCGGGCGAAAGCGATTATCGAATTAACGGTCGCGCCTGCCGCCTCCGCGATGTGACCGACCTTCTTGCCGACTCCGGTCTTGGGCGCACTGGTTACGCGATCGTCGGCCAGTCTGAAATCGACCAGGCCCTTGCGGCCTCACCAGAACGCCGCAGGGACTGGATAGACGAAGCCGCAGGCGTCATGAGGTATCGCAATCGCCGGGTAGAGGCTTTGAAAAGGCTCGAAGGCGCCGACGAGCACCTCGCCCGCGTCAACGATATTTTAAAGGAAATCGAGTCGCAAAGAAAACCGCTCGAACAGGAAGCCGAGACTGCTCGAATGTACAAACAGATCAGGGCCTCGTTGCGCGAACTCGAGAGCGGCCTGCTCAT
>CAYYZP010000380.1:0-5412 GCA_964476165.1 uncultured Fimbriimonadaceae bacterium | reverse complement strand
GAGGGCGAGCGTCCCCGCGAGACGTCCCTTCCTGGCATGGTGCGTCCCGCCCGAGTCCCTTTTGAAAGCCGAAACGGGTGCCACGGTTCGTCCCGATAGGGCGGGCCATGCGCCGATCGCTAGCCCTGAATCGAAGTCAATTTGGCTCAGCCCAAGGTGCGCGTCGCTCAGCACGGCCCGCCCCTCCCGGAGTCGGGGACAAACCGTGGCACCCATTGCGCTGTGCGATAATTTGCTTCAAGGAGTCCACATCCAATGGGAAAGGAAGTATTCACATACGCGTTTTTTGTGTTCAGCGCAGCATTTGTCGTTCTTGCAATCCTTAGTTTCTCCAGCGCGATCAAGCGATCTGCGAAAGTGATCAGATGGTCGGTTCAAATAGGGGCTTTCGCCTGTCTAAATCTGAGTGCCGTTGCGATGCTCGCCCCTGTTTTCATTTCTGCGAAACTGTCATCTCAGAGATCTGCGGCGCTAAGTCATGTCAGGGAAGTCGGGCTTGTTGCACTGATGTACGGTGCAGACAACGGTGACCGTATGCCGTTGGTGTCGAACTGGAAGGAAACGCTACAACAATATTGGAATGTCGACGGGTCGCCCATTGATGCACATCCTATCACTGGAAAGGAGCACTGGATAAAGTTTAAGACAGTCCTCTCCGGCGGCAGTTTTCCGAACCTACAAGACCCGACGCGCACCGTAATGTTTGCAGGTGGCATCGATGGTCCAGAGGGGAAAGACACAATGATCATTGTCGTCTTTTGCGATGGGAGCGTAAAGGCGATCAAGCCTCAAAAGTTCTCTTGGGGCACTCGCGAGACGCTCTTCGAAAGGGAAACTAGACCACCCGACCCTAGACCCTAAACCCTGAACCCTAAACCCGAAGCACCAGCACGTTCCACGGTGCGTTGCCGACCATGTGCATCGCGGTCGAGCCCATCACCATCCGCTCGAGGAACCCGTGGCCGTGCGCGCCGATGACCAAAAGATCGGCGCGGGTCAGTTTCATCGCTTCGTCGATCGCGTTGTTCGCAGAGCCAGCGATCACGTGGCAGTCGATGTCACGACCCACAGACTGCAGGGACTTTTTCAAAGCATCGTTCTTCCGCGATAGCACTTCAGACCGCGAAATCCCCTCCGCATTGTCAATGGCCTCACGCACGTCGGCGTCCAAAGTGTCGGCCGTCACGACCGTGATCTTTCCGATCCCGGTGGGGGCAAGCCGCACAAAGAGATCGGCGCACTGGGAGGCATAAGAAGAATGGTCGGTTGCGTACAAAACGTTAAGCGGTCGCCCCGCCCCCACCGCCACTTTCCCGACCAAAATGCTGCACTGCGAAGCCGAGACCAGCGCCCGTGTCACCGAGCCCATGATGAAAGATTCAAACGGTCCCTTCTTCCCCGATCCAGCAACGAGCAAGTCGGCCCTGTCGCGCTCCGCAACCTCGGTGATCGTGTGCGCGGGGCTCCCAAAAACGACCAAAGTGGTACAAGCCAAGCCGCGCTCTTTATACTCAGCGGCGACCTCATCGAGCAGTCGCGCTCCATCCTGTTGCCGTTGGCGCTGGATGTCCACGATCGGGCTGATCCCAGCCTCGGGCAAGAACCCGCCGTCCGGCAACACCGATTCGACCGAATAAACGAGCACCGCCGACGAATCAGGGAACCCGAGCCGCGCAAAGAGATCGAGCGCGGACAGGCACTCGCTCTTCGATCCGATCCCGACGACCGCCTTCATCAAGCGGAGGCTACTCCAACGCGGATTCGGCCTTTGGGGATTGCCTACCGATTCGCACTTTATTGTAAACACTAATGAGCGCAATCGTGCCGCACGCCCACAACACCCAGTCGCCCAAAAGTTTATAAACCGTCCAGCGCGGTGTACCGACCACTGAGGCGACAAGCACCTCTGTCGTGCCAGAACCAGCCTCCGCTACGATCACACCTCGTCGGTCGACGATGTGCGAATACGCGCTCGCGTCAGCCCGCACGATCGCGACTCCCAACTCCGCCGCGCGAAAAGGCGTATACGCGGCGTGCATCGATTGGATCGATCCATAGGGTGCAATCGGATCAAGCGTCGGCAACAAGATCACGTTTGGATTTCCTGAACGTACCGTGTCGCGCATCACAGAAGGAAAACTGGAGTCGAAACAGATGTTCAGTCCATAGCGCACGCCGCCCATTTCAACGGTGACGGGTTTGTCACCCGCCGCGTGCTCGCTCCGTTCTGCGCCGAACGGCTTTCTCTTGAAATATCGTTCGCTCTCGCCCCTTGCGGAAAAAATCGCTGCCGTATTGTGCGGCATCGGCTCAAAATCGTCCTCGAAAGATGTAACGAACGGTATCGTGCCAAGTGCCTTTGCGACTGCGACCAGTTCAACGGTGTCTCCGCGATAAGCCGAGGCGAGCGCGCTGAGTTCTGGCCAAACGACGACCTCTGGATTTTCAGCCGACGCCCGCGAATGCAGTTCAGCGATCTCACCGAGGTCGCCCGATTGCGTTTGGATCGCCCCCACCGTTATGTCTCCGTTCTCGGGCGCTGGATGCCGTAATCCACAGAGTCCCCACAAGACACAAACGGACACAAGCGCGATGACCTTTTTTTGATGCCGCGATTGAGAGGCTCGCACGAGCGCAATGTTCATCGCCCACAGCAAATACGAGACCAACCATATTCCGCCGACGCTCGCGATCAAGAGTGCAGGATGGTGTCGATATTGGGTCAATCCTAGGTGGACGGGCAGATACAGCAACAACGCCGCTTCGATCAGAACTGCCCACGCCGCCATCAGCCAAGGGCTCAACGACTTCGACTCTCCCACTGCGGAAGTAACAAAACCGATGACCAGTCCGAAGATCGCAAACCCCGCATAGTTCCAGCCTGGATCGCCATCCAGTAGGCTTGGCGCATAAAAGACCCCCACCTGCGTGAGAGACGCGCCGAGGATCGCGCACCCCATGCCGCCAACGAACCCAAACGCAAACCCGCGTCCAATGGTCGCGAGCAACAAGGGCACAAGCGCTACGGGCGCCAAAAGCCCAAGGTCGGCTGGCGGCAAGGCGAGCACAAGGAGCACGGCAGAGACCGCCGCACCGAACACGAGCGCAAGGTACTTTTTCAAAGACAGATCACGCTGGCACGGGCTCGGGCGTCCGGCTGCTCGGTCGAACGAATGCGATGATGCCTTCCACGAGCATCCACCCGGCAAGCACCAACAGCACGCACCCAACCATGGTCACGGGATCGGACCAACCCGATTTCGCTATGGACGCCTTCATCATCGACCCGAGCGCCCAACAAGACATCGTGTACATGAACAACGTCGGAATACCCGTCGCAAACAACACCCAAGTCTGTCGCCGTGTGCGCCACAGCCACACAGTCACTCCGAGCAACGTGAGGGCCGCAAGCAACTGGTTTGCAGATCCGAACAACGGCCAGAACGCGCGCCACGCAGGAATCGGTTTCCCGGCGGCGTCGGTCATCGTCTGCGTGACGAACAAGAGTGGAACACCCGCCGTCAAAATCGTGCCGAGCCACGCGCCTTTCTTGTGCTGCCATCCTGCGAGTTCTTGCACGATGTAACGTCCAAGCCGCGTACACACATCGAGCGTGTCGTACACGAAAGTCGTGAACGCCATGAGCATGATCGAGATCGCGAGCACGGCGGGGATGCCGAACATCTGCAAGAACCCACCGATCCCGGTCGCAAAAACGATGTTTGGCGGCTGCTTGGTCATCGCCGCGTCTTGCGATAAAATCATCACACAGGAAAGCGCGATGACGGCGACGCCGGCCTCCAACATCATCGTCCCGTATCCCAAAACCTTGACGTGCGTCTCGTTCTGTATCTGCTTGCTGGTCGTGCCGCTCGCGATCAAGGAGTGAAAACCGCTCACCGCGCCACAGGCGATGGTGATGAACAGAATGGGAAAGAGCGCCTGCCCCGCGACCGGCTCCCAGCCCTTGAACGCGGGATAGGAGATCGGCGTTCCGCTAAACAAAAGCCCGACGATCCCAGCCGCCAGGAAGAAATAGAGGAAATACCCGCCCAAGTGACCGCGCGGTTGGAGCAGCATCCACATCGGCGCGACGGCCGCAAGCACACAGTACACAAGAATCACCACGTCCCACATCTTATGCGCCTGATCGTCAGATGTGCCAAACCACGCAGCGAGATCGAATGGCATGTGCTGCCCCCCCCAGATCGCAACGAACACCAACGGCAAAAACAACAGAGTCGCCTTGGCAAGTCCGATCTTGGTGAACTTCAAGAGGAGTCCCATCGCAATCGGCAACAGGATGTACATGAGCGAAGAACTCGCTATCCCGGGCCCACTGACCGTGTCGCCGTTTTCCAGTTTCTGCACTCCGACGAAAGACTGTGCAGTGATGTCCGTAAACGCGACGATGATGTAAACAAGTGCGAGCCAGATAAAGGACAAGAACAAAATGTATGCTCGATGGTTCATGTGTTCGCGCACGACCTCGGCGATGCTCTTCGCTTTGTGCCGGATGCTCGCAAACATCGATCCCATGTCATGGATTCCGCCGATAAAAACAGAACCCACCAAAATCCAGATGAGCGCCGGCACCCAACCGAACATCAGTCCCGCAAGGATCGGCCCTACGATCGGCCCTGCGGCGGCGATGGCAGAAAAGTGCTGGCCCAGCAGCAGTTTCGGTTCAGTCGGAATGAAGTCCTGGTCGTCCTGCAACTCGTGGGCAGGGGTTACAGCGTCGGGATCGAGCCGGAGTCTTTTGGCAAGGTATGTCCCGTACGTGCGATAGGCGACGATCAGGATCACCGCGGTCATCAGGGCGACGGTCAACAGGTTCATAAAACTGCCTCTGCCTATCTACTAGACGATGTATTATGGAGCCAAGAGTCCCCCGCTTGCGAACTCTTTGCGCCGAGTCGGGGTTTATCAACTGTGAGAACTATGACGATCACACTAGGAATCGCTGCGCTCATCATCGGCGTTGCCTGCGCCACCACCATGGGCGAACAGGGCAAACAGACCCCCGGGCAATTGGTTGCCCAGAAGTCGTACAACGGCATCAAGGTCGAAGACAAGAGCCCGGAGCGCAAGGACAAACTCGTCCTTTCGGACGTCGAATGGAAAAAGCGCCTGACCAATGAGCAGTATCGGATTCTACGCAACAAGGGCACGGAAGCCGCGTTTTGCAGCCCTCTCAACGACGTCCACAAACCTGGCGTGTTCCACTGCGCGGGATGTGACCTACCGCTTTTCGCGACCGATGCGAAGTTTGTCTCTGGCAGCGGCTGGCCGTCGTTCTTCCAGCCCGTCAGTCGCAAAGACATTTGGATGAAATCGGACTGGACTGTTAACACTTATCGCATCGAAGTTCTTTGCTCGCGCTGCGACGGACACCTCGGCCACGTCTTC
>CAYYZP010000379.1:0-2265 GCA_964476165.1 uncultured Fimbriimonadaceae bacterium | reverse complement strand
TGGTGGCCGCCGTCGATATTGCCAAAGAGCCGCAGACTGAGCGAGACGTTTTTCATTAGCTCAGAGACGATCTCGATGGCGAACAACAGAATGGTGATCAAGAAAAACGCGTAAGTCTTTGGCTGGCCCCAGGTCGCGAGTTTAGGGCCGGCAAAGTGGGTCAAGTGCCCAAGCGCGCCGTTCGCCTTGATGCCTTCATATTGCACGTAGCAGATCGCGATCAGCGCCATCGCCAAGTTAAAACTAAGGTCCGCCGTAATCGAAGTCGCCATGAACAAGGCGACCAAGTTGCCGACGAAGATCATCAACCAAAAGGTCATGATCATCGGCACGTACTTCCGTCCGTGCGGTCCGACGGTGCTGAGGCAGAGGTTTTCGATGAACAAATAAACCTGCTCGACGAGTTGGGAAGACCTCGTCTTGAAAACCCGCTCTCCAAAACTCTTTTTCGCCAAGGAGAGGGCCAAAATCACGATGCCCAGGACGAGGCCGAGATAGATAAAGAGCCCCCAAAAACTCGCACCATGGTCGCCTTTTGCGGCAACCGCGAGCAAAATATTATAAGATGGGAGACCCGTCAGCATAATCAAGCGCGGACGGCTAAAACCGCCCGCCAGACCAGGGCCGAGTATACCAATCCGAGCCCGATCAGGAACCACATCGGGCCGAACGGCCCCAGCCCTTGCGCAGCCAACCATCCGACATAGATCAGAGGTAGTTTCAGCAACAGCGCGACGCTCAAAACCACTACGTTTACCAACCTAGCGCTTTCTTTCGAAGAAGTCAACTTAGCGATCGTCCACGTCCCCCAAAGGAAAACGCACGTCCCCACGATTCCAAGCAAAGCCGACGCCGATCCCAGCCACGAAGAATGGATCCCGCTCACGGCCAGCAAGACCAACACTAGCGCTCCAAAAACGATGGTGAAGTTACGCATCGCCTAAAGCCGATTGCTCAACTGAACCGCATGAAAGATTCCGCCCACCAGCCCTCCGACCACCCCGATCACTACAATGAAAGTTGTACCAACTGCACGGTCGATCAGCCACCCCACACCAGCGCCAACGAGCGGAAGCCCTATGATCGCATAGGCCGCCGACAGCCCAGTCCCCAGCCCGCGCGAGACGTCGGTGTCGAGCATCGGCTTTGGCTCTGCGCTCTTCTGCCTTTCTCGTGCGGCCCCAGCCCGCCGCTCGATGTCAGCGAGCCGCCCTTCCATATCGTCGTCAACGGGTGATTCCCGGTCGTCGCCATCGGACATACTTTGATTTAAGCACGACAAGCGCATGGCAGGCACAGAAACAAAGAAGCCGACGGCCTCCAAAGGGCTCGAAACCGAAGTCCAGTTCCTCAAGGGGATCGGGCCGCGAAACGCCATGCTCCTGGCCAAACTCGGCGTCCACACTGTCCGCGACATGCTCTGGTACGTCCCCCGCCGCTATGAGGACAGGCGGGACATCCCAGAGATCAAGTTTCTCAAGCCCGGCAAGCACGCTAGCGTGCGCGGGCGGCTCGTCGAGTTAAAAACGCGGCCCATACGGGGGGGGCGGGTGGTTTTGACGGCTTGGATCGAGGACGAAACCGGCGTCGTCGGCCTCGTTTGGTTCAACCAACCGTGGGTTGCTAAGCAACTTGCAAAGGTCAAAGGCGAGATCATCGCTTATGGACTGGTCAAAGAGGGCGACCATGCTCTCGAACTTCATTCACCCGAGTGGGAGTCGCTCGAAGAGGACGACGACCCCGAGGACTTTGCGCGGATCGTTCCCGTATATCCTTTGTCAGAGGGAGTTCCGCAATGGGTCGTGCGAAAGGCGGGCCGGTCCGCCGCAGAGTATTTCGCGCCGATGATCGAGGATCCTTTGCCAGATGATTTTCGTAAGAGGGAAGGGCTTAAAGCCTTGTCTTTGTGTGTGCGCCAGATGCACGCGCCGGACGATCAAGTCGCGCGTGACGACGCTCGGTCGCGGCTTGTCTTCGATGAGTTTTTCTATCTCCAACTTGCTTTGCAAATGCGTCGGAGCGAGAGCAAACAAGACGTCGGCATCTCGTATCCCATTTCCAGAATCGGAAAAGCGGTTGACGAAACGACGAAGAATCTCTTCGCAAAACCGAGCAACGTGCCTCTGGCAATAGAAGTGAAGGCGCTGTTTCCTTTCGAGTTGACCGGCGCACAAAAGCGCGTCATCAAAGAGATTTACGCCGACATGGAACGCCCCGCGCCGATGAACAGGTTGTTGCAAGGCGATGTGGGGAGCGGAAAGACGG
>CAYYZP010000378.1:0-3400 GCA_964476165.1 uncultured Fimbriimonadaceae bacterium | reverse complement strand
GGGGAGCCGAACTTCCTTTCCAAAACGACGTTGCGCCCGCGGGGGCCAAGCGTCACCTTGACGGCGTTGGCGAGTTTGTCGATTCCGTTTTCGAGCCGCTTTCGCGCATCAAGCCCGAAACTGAGTTCCTTGGCGGCCATTAGCGAACACCTGCCTTCGCCTTCGCGACGGGCTTGGTGGGGGACTTGTCCGAGACCACGACGCCAAGAATGTCGTCGGCCCGAAGGATTACGTAGTCCTTGCCGCTCACCTTGACTTCGGTGCCCGCATACTTGCCATAGAGGACAGTGTCGCCTTTGAGGACCTCGACCTTAGCGATCACGCCGCTGTCGAGCGTCTTGCCGGGGCCGACCGCGAGCACTTTGCCCATCAGGGGCTTTTCTTGGGCCGAATCGGGGAGGATGATGCCGCCCGCGCTCTTGGACTCTTTGGCCGCGGCTTCGACGATAATCCTGTCGTGTAGGGGTGTGATGTTCATTTGAATACTCTCGATGCGGCCGTTTGAACCGCAGATCGGTGTTTGGCAGTATACCGACGAGAGTGCCAAGCCACCTGAGGACTCCGGTCCTTTCACCTCACCTCTCCCTGAGCCTAGGGAGAGGTGAGGTGAGGACCGTCGAACAGGGTGAAGGTAAGAGTGCCTCCGGAATCCCTCCCCCAGCCTTCACGCTACCTAGAAGCAGAACGATCGTTGCTGGGGGAGGCTTGAAGGGGGCCAAGACGAGTTTTGAGTTGAAGGAAGGCAGGCGGGATGCCCGCACCACAAGTTTCCCCCCTTGCGTGCCACGGTTGTTCAGGAAATCGCACATGGCATAGTCCTTTCCAAACCCGTGTGACTTCCCGGAGCGCCGTGACTCCCTCCGACTATTTGCCGACCACCTGACGACGCTCCTTTCCACGCGACAACCTCAGCGAACGCTTGATCACATTGATCTGTCCAAGATGATAGGAATCGTGAACGGCCATCGCGATGAGAGTTTTGATTGCGATTTCGTCAGACTTCATCATGTGCTTAAACTTTGTTCCGCTTAAAATCTTAAGAGCAACAGACTCATTCTTCAAGAACTGCGCAACGAGCGGCTTAAACTGCTCAGGTGGGGGAGTCTGCCAGTCGTCCATGAACGACTTCGCCCTTCTGCCTTGCAACCGGTCGAGCCAGATCGTCTGCCAAAACACGACGTGCCACAAGTTCTCGATGATCGAATACGGAAAGTTCGGCAGACACTTAGAAGCGTTCGCCTGACTGATCCCCTTGAAAAGTGAGGCCGGCGCCGGAATGTCGTCCCCCCTCTGAATCTGTCGAAAAACTTCGGCGACTGTGCTTGTATTCATCTCGTGATATTACCGAGGGCGTCGTCAGATGGTCATCCGAATCCCTCCCCCGACGCCATCTTTTATTCACTGGAAGGTCCTCAATTCGGGGGAGGTTAGGAGGGGGCTATCGCAGGCTCTTGAGGTGTGCCGACAACCTGACGACCACCAGATGACCATCTGACGACTATTAGCCGACATTCCCCCCAAAAACGCATCCCAAAGACCCCAATCGAGCGTCTAACAAGTAGAACTTGAAACGAACTCTGGTTGCCCTACTTGGGACGCTACTTGTCCCAACGTGTTTTGCTGTCGGTCTGGACGCCCGTGCCGACGGCGCGACCATCATCGTCAACGACCAGCCGATCGTGACCCTCAAAACGAAGTCCGGCGACCTTTCTCCCGAAAAGCGCGCGTTGATCGCCGTTCAGGCTATCCAGTCTGCCTTCGGCCTCACGGTCTACTCCGGCGTTGACGATGGAACAGGAAGAATCGCAATCGGAGAGCGAAAAATCCTCTCAATTTCACATGAAGAGGCAAAGGCGCAGAAGAAGTCCGTCCACGATTTGACCGACGACATCGCTGATCGTTTGCAAAGCGCGCTTTCCGAAATTGGATTCGCCGTCTACCCGCGCCAGGTCTGGATGGTCACCAACGGTTCGGCAGAAATTTCCCTCGTAGGACCGCGCGCATCGAAAGTGCAAATCAAAGCGATCACGCCCGGAATTGTCAGTTTCGCGCGTGGAACTGAGAAAATTATTTTGTCCAGCAATGCCGCAGGAACGACCATTCTTAATCTTAGACTCGGCACTGAAGTCGAAGAAGTCATCGTCAACGTACTTCCACCGGCAGGGAAGATCAATGAGCCAAACGCGATTCAGGTCGTCGGACGCCCCGCAGACAAAGCCACTGTAGAGAGCGCGATTGTGCGTTCTGTCCGCGCAGCCATTGATGCTGATCCGACAGCCGAGATAATCGTCGAGGTCGATGCGCAAGAACTCGTACCCGCTCAGCGCACCACTATTCCAGTAAAGGTAACCCTCCGCGCTCCCTGGAAGTTTCCAGTGGAGCAGCAACTCGATGTCGAAGCGCGCAACATTGGCCCACACGACAATAAGACCGAAGAACTTTGGTACAGCAACGATCCAGAAGTGCTCAAAGCGCCTGGACGGCTCTACTGGGCCAGGCTCGCCGAGGGGGGGGCGGCGCGGATGCTCTACCACCACCAGAACATGTCGGGCCGACCGCTCATGCTCAAGTACTCACTGGTCAATACGTCGGACTTGCCATTGAAAGCGGCGCTCACATTGGGCGACTCCACTCCTCACAAAAACCCGACTTACGCCGGATACATGGCGGGCCAGGAGTTCTTCCCGCGATGGGTGTCGGGATCGGCGAGCGTCGTCGAAGTCCCCCCCCACAGCGTCGTCCCCATCGTGGCGATCGGCATGAAGCCGGGGCAGACGGCGAGCGGACTCATGTCGCTGCACCATATTTCAGGCCCGCTCGCGCTTGTAATCGGCGAGTGCGAAGCGGCGACGATCGAAGGGATCGCTCAGACGAACATTGCAAGTCAGCTACCGACGAAGAACCTTGCTGATTTCTCGATCAATCTTGCCGGCTCGCCGCAGCACGTCTACAGCCCTGCAGAAAGATCGATCAAGATCGAATATGAGGTGGGGGGAAGGTTTGGATATGCGCGGATCGGCCAAGTTCCCGTCGGGCGTGTCGATGACGAAGGCGCGCTGAGCGGAAACTTTGGTATCGTCTATAAGATCGAGGCGACGCTTTCAAATCGCACGAACATCCCGACGGACATCGAGTTCGTCTACGAATCGAGCGCAGGATATGGTGGCGCTTACTTTCGGATCAACGGTTCGGTGGTCAAGACACCGCTCTTGCAGGCAAAAGAGGCGTTTCGTTTGCTGAAGTTCCGTCTCGAGCCAGGTGAGAAGAAGACTTTTTATCTCGAAACGATCCCACTCTCCGGCGGCAGTTACCCAGTAACCCTTACCATCAAACCCGTAGGCGTCGGATAACCCCCACCCTTGTGGTGCTGGCGTCCCGCCGGCACTTCCGGGAGGGCGAG
>CAYYZP010000377.1:0-6550 GCA_964476165.1 uncultured Fimbriimonadaceae bacterium | reverse complement strand
GATTGACGCAGCCGCCAATCGTTATACTCGCGATGAGGATAAGAGCAATGGTCGTAGTTTTCACTTTTGGATTTCCTCTGTGTTATTTGGTTCAAATACATTGTCGCTCCCAACCGCGTTTTGGAGTGAAGCGATTGCGGTGAGATATTGGTATCGGGAGGTGACGACTGCCGAGTCGGCGCGCGTCATTTCGGACTGCGCGGTCGTTACATCGAGCAAGATTCCTTCGCCCTCGTCGTAACGCAGTTGTGCCAAGCGGAGCGCTTCCTTTGCGAGTTCTTGGCCCTTGAGCGCGACTTGATAGGCTTCATGGGTGGTCGCAATGAGCGTCACCGCCGATTGAATTTCAAGTGCGACCTGGCTCTTGGTCTGCTCGAGCGCGATCTTGGCCTTTTCTTCTTCCGCTTTGGCTTTTGCGGCGCGCGCTTTGGTTATGCCAGACGTGTAAAGCGGGGCGGAGAACTGGATGAATGCCGAGTTGCTGTTCGCGTCCTGGCCCGCAATCGGCTCGAGGTCGTGCGTCCACGATGCCCCCACCGTGAACACGGGGAGCGACGCACCCTCGTGCGCGATTCGCAACTGTCTGAACGAGCGGTAAGCCAGATCGCGTGCGGAAATCTCTGGGCGCTCGGTGTTGGAACGAGTGACGGCTTCATTGAATCCGATTGTGGTCTGGATGCTTTCGGCGACATCGACCGGCTCATAGTGTGTGTCGGCGCTCTTACCGAGTGCGTCGTTGAGCCGAAGTTTTGCGATCTCGTAGTTGCCTTTGGCTTCGACGAGCGCCTGCTCGCTGCGTTTGACTTCTGTTTCAAGCCGAAGCACGTCAAACTGTGAAAGCGCCCCGGCCTCGTACCTCAGTTTCGCATTGTCGCGCCGGCTTTGTGATGCGGTCAGTTCGTCCTGTTGGACTTTGACCAGTGACTTGGCCTGGAGCACCGAGTAAAAACTTGTTCTAACGGACTGCTTGACTGCGTTCGTTTGCGCGATATAGATTTTTCTCGCGGACTCCCGAAGCAACCGCGCCGCAGAGACGCCGCGCTTTGCGATTCCGGTGACATCGATGATGTTCGTCAGGGTGGACTGGAGTTCTTTGACTTCGTCGCTCGTTGAAAAACCGGACGAACCGTTGAACTTTGTGTAGTTTCCATTGACAAAAAGTTGCGGACCGAGTTGGCCGGTGGCTTCGCGGAAGTTTTGGTCTGCAATGTCCAGGTCCCGCTGTGCGCTGCGCACGACGAATGAGTTTTGTGCGGCGATCGCGAGAGCTTGGTCCAAAGTGAGCGGCTCTGGGTTTTGGAGGGGGGCGATTGCGATCAGTATCGTTGCAAGGTTCACGCTTTGGCCTCCTCTTTCTGTTCAGCCTTGTCGATCATCTCGACGCCACGGGCGAACTCGTCGACAAACTCTCGTAGCGCGTCGATCTTGGCGACCATAAGGCCGCTGTAGATCGGGTGCTTCATCACGAGCAACTTGTCGCCTGGCTCGATGCCAAGGTCTGCCCTGGCCTCGGACGGGATCACGATCTGGCCGCGTTCACCGACCGTCACCGATCCGTAAAAATTCTCGTTCATTCCAGAGCACTCTTTCATTTGGTCTCGCACACGCTTGTCGTGTAAATCATGCTATTCATACCTAGCGACATCCTGGACATGCTCGTTGCCCGGTAAAAGGGCCCACGATATGGACCGGTAGACTAGGACCATGCTGAAATGGATGGTGTCTTTGGTCGGCGTTTGTTTGGCCGTCCCGGGATCAGCATCTGGGCAACTCGCGGTCAGAAACCATCGGTCGGCTTCGCTGGCGTTCCTCCGGTTCACTCCTCGGTCCCACACACTTGAGATAAACGAGTCGCGCACATCCTATTCGTTTGTCATGGCGAATGAGTTTCGGCGGATAGGCCCAATAGACGAAGACGCCGAGACGTGGCGGCTCGGGCTGGAGTATGGGCGCGGTCTGCGAGACGGCAATGAATGGTGGGTGGAGTTGCCTGTGATGTCGCGTTCTGGGGGTGTCCTTGATCCGGTGATCGATTGGTGGCACTCTTATGTTTTGGGCGATCCGAACCCGGTGCGAGACGCGACCGCACAGGGGCGATCGCACATCGAGTTTCCTGGGTCTTCGGCTTTTGGATCGGCGGTGGGGGTTGGGGACTTGACGGTGGGGGTCGCTCGCCAGATCGATCGACGGTTGGTGGGCCGGGTGGGGGTCAAGTTGCCGACGGGGAATCCCTCCATGCTTACTGGAAGCGGAGGGATTGACGTTGGTGGTGCTGTGGATGTGCATGTTCCGGTTTCTTTCGGTGTCGCGCTCGATTTGAACGGCGCGTACGTGTTGCAGGGTCGCGCACCTCGGTTAGGCAATGCCAGGAGGGGGGTTTACTCGTCGGCGGTCGCTGCGACGTGGTCGCCCAACGGCCGCGACTCATGGACTCTGCAATGGAACGCGGAACAGTCCCCCACCAAGACTGGCGATCCAATGCTCGATGGCGACCACCGCGTGGTTTCGTTTGGGCTGACGCGCAATACGGGCAGGGATTCGTTTTTGCAGGTTTATTTTTCCGAGGATGGAGACTTTCGTTGGTTCCGATTCCCTGGAGGTGCGACAGTTGGGCCGGACTTTACTATTGGGGTGAGATTTGTTAGGACGCTCGGGGAGTGACGCGTGGTGGACTGACACGCTCAGGCTGACGCTTGACGCTGACCTAGTGGAGAAAATCGGGACGACCAAAGAAAAATTCAGTCTTCAGTTTTCAGATTTCAGTTTTCAGATATGAAACTTGAAACTTGAAATTTCCGGAGTGCAGGCGGGACGCCCACACCACAAGGGGCCCGTTCTGGGGTTCCTTCCCAAAAACTTTCGGCACGGAGCACGGGTATCGCCGATCGAGGTACAGGTAAGGCGAGACCTTGTGACGGCGAAACCCATGGCACCCCCCGTCGAATTCAAAGGGGCAGACCGGGACGCCCGCACCACAAGGTCAATCTGCTCGGCGGGTGCGGCGGCCGAGGCCTTCTTCGGCAGTGCCGCTGGCCACGAACGGGAGGAGCGCCATTTCGCGCGCGCGTTTGATGGCGGTGCTGATCATGCGCTGCTGCTTTGCCGTGTTGCCCGTCTGTCTGCGGGGGAGTATCTTGCCGCGCTCAGTCAAGAACCGCTTAAGCACGGCCACTTCCTTGTAGTCCACATTGTCGACCTTGTTGACGGTGAGGAAACTGACTTTCGCCTTACCTCGCCGTCTGATCTTGGATCCGTGCTGGTCGTCCTTGTCGCCTATTCCGTCGTCAAGGGAATCGTCGTCAATCGGCTCCATGTTCGGAGCAGCGCCGGAGGTTTCGTCCTGCGCCATGGTCGTTTTTTGTCTGCTCATCGTTCCACTCTCAAAGTTGTGGGGAGCGGTCATTATATCATAGGGGCCAGCCTGCGACAGGTACTGTACGGGCAGGCATTGTGACGCGCGTAAATGTGACCGATTTCAGGCTCGCGCGTCTGCCTCCCGGCAACTACACAGTCGTCTCGTTTTCGCCGTGGCGGAACACGTCATTTGAAGGTAATTCCTGTTACCCGTAGCCAAAACCCCAGGGAGGATAAATCCTCCGTAAAAATACCCTCCAGCCCCAGGGGCCGGCCGCCCAGCCGGCCCTCCCTTTTTTAAGGCGCGATGGCGAGCCAGGCGTCCCAGACCGAGTCGATGGCGAACTGCATTTGTGCGTAGTCGGCCTGACTCGGGCCGAAGACGCTGGCGGGTGAGAAGTCGATGCTCAGGCCGTGGCTGTTGGGGCTCTGCGCGTTGTGGCCCTCCCAGACGATGGCGGCAGCGACTTTTGCGCGGACGTCGGCCGCGGCTGCTATGACGGAGGCAGGCATTCCTGCCTCGGCTTCAAGTTTGAGGCAGAGATCCACGATGTCACGGTAGTAGCGCGTCGAGGTCTGGCTATACGCCTGGGAGAGGGACCGCGCGTTCTGCACTTGGGTGGCGATTGTTCCCGCGTTGTTCGTGAGTTCTTGGGCTAGAGTCGATAGCGACGTTTTCAGGGCGGCCAATTGAGTCGTGTCTATGGAACTTTGCGTGATCTTTCTTGTTGCGTAAGGGGGGTAATTGATCATGCCATCGACAAATCCTTGCGTCAGGTTTGCGACAGTGTCGTTCGGGTTTTGTCGGAACGGCTCGAATACGAGGTCGTATGGATAGCCCTCGGCGGGGGGGGACTCCTCACTTCCGACGACGTAGTCCGCAAAGTTTCGGGCCTCGTAGGCGACCTCCATCATCTGCATAAGGCTCGCGTCCCATGCGATGATGTCGAACGTGTTGGCGCCGAGCGCCTCGTCCATTTCCCAAATCTGGATGGCGTTTCCTGATTGATCGTCGTAACTGAACGCACGGGTCAGTTCGTCCTTCAGCGGAGAGCGCCGCCAACCGTTTCCGTGGTTCCAAATGACGAGGGCATAGTTGTCTGCTGGGAAGTTCAATTTGCCCCAATTGACGAAGTCCAACATGGTCTGCGGGATGCCCATGTCGAGCGGGTTGCCAAGTCCGTCGACGAGCCCTGACTGCAGCACTTCGCTGACCACGCTAGACGAGTTGTCGGGAACGACCAGAACCCGCCTGACGCCATCGAAAGAGGAAGAGGAGAATATGTCCCGGGACTGTTTCCATTGCAGGACGAACCGCACTTCTGGGTTGTCGGCCACCATTTCCATCTGGTTGACGTTGAAATCGCTCGCCCAATAAAGGTCGTTTGCAGCGTTGATATAGACCAGGATCGTCCAAGTGGACTGGGTGACGATGAACTGGTCGACGTGTACAGAAGACGCTGCGACTAACGAGGGACTGTTTAGTTCCGCTCGAACTGCGCCTGTTGCTGCAGTGGTAGCCGAAAAAACGCCGTCGGATGAGACGGTGCCGATTCCTCCGAGAACGGTCCAGTCGATCGAACCGGTCGCAGTGAATACAGAGTCGCCGCTGTTCGCCTTCGCGGTCGCTACGAATCGCTTTGTCTGGTTCTCTTTGAGATCGGCTGAACTGGGGCTGACTTTGAGCGAGGTGGGGGCAGACTGGCCGGTCGTCCGTACATTGACCGTTTTCCCACAGAGGTCGATGATTTGCGAGGTCTCGCCAATGACAACACCGTTGGCGTCTGCGAGCGAGTAGAGGGTCGCCTTGAACTCGTAGACGCCGGGGGTGATGGCCGTGAGCACGAGAGTCGAGGTCGTCGCGCTGTTCCTGTTGATGGCGTTCGTGCGGACGGAGTTGCCGTCGACATCGAGGATCCTCAGAACCTGAGAGGCGTTGGCCGGCGTGCCCGATCCCCAGATCGTAAAGTAGTTGATGGTTCCGGGATCTGAAGCGATGGGGCAGGAGTCGCCTAAATCGGGCAACGGCGCTGACCCACCTGAACCGCCACCGCCGCAACCTGCGAGGAGGGCAACGGTCAGGGCCAATAGGAGAAAGCGGTATCTAGGACGCACAAGGGTTAGACGTTAGCACAGGGGGCAAACTGCTTGAGCCCGGCAGGCTGTTTGTGCCTAGCAAGGCGTTTGCGGGCCGGGACCAGCGGGCAGTCTGCTTGACGCTCGGCCAAAGGGGATGCCATAATCCAAGTCCGCCCAGCCTATCGGCAGGCGGCCCCCGAGGAACATACCATGTACGCGATTGTCAAGACTGGCGGCAAGCAGTTCAAGGCCGAGAAGAACGAGGTCATCATCGTCGAGAAGATCGACGGCGATCCCGGTACCAAGATCGAACTGAACGAAGTCGTTCTCGTCAGCGGGGACGGAGCGATCAAGGTAGGCAGTCCGTTCGTGGCGGGCGCAAAAGTCAAGGCTGAGATCGTGAGACAATGTAAGGCGAAAAAGGTCAACGGTTTCACTTACAAACCCAAGAAGAACGAGCGCAAGAGGTGGGGGCACAGACAGCCACAGACACACTTGAAGATCGTTGAGGTCATTGGAGGCAAGTAATGGCACATAAGAAAGGACAAGGTTCGACAAAGAACGGTCGCGATTCAAACTCTCAGCGACTCGGTGTTAAGCGTTACGGCGGCGAAGTCGTGCGAGCAGGCAACATCATCGTGCGACAGCGCGGGACAAAGTTTCATCCTGGAATTGGCGTCGGCATCGGCAACGACCACACGATCTTTGCGATGATCGATGGCCAGGTTAAGTTTGAGGGCCCAGAGAAACGGCGCCGCATCAGCGTTTACGTTGCGCAGAACTGAGAATACGAATTATACGATTCCGCTTCTGAGCAAGTCTTTTAGCACAAGCAAGCCCACAAGCCTTCCTTCTTCGAGGACTGGCATTTCGCCGATCTTTTTTGGGTAGTTTTGGAACATCTCGAGCGCCTCGAACGCGAGCATTCCGGCTGGAATCGTGGCAGGGGTCGTGCTCATGATGTCTTTCGCTTTTTTTGCGTTCGGATCCATGCCCTGTTCAAAGAACCTTCGTAGGTCGCCGTCGCTGATGAACCCAATGAGGGCCGCTGATGGATCGACGACGCACGCTGCGCCTGCGCCTGCCTTGGTGATCGCGTGCATGACATCGATGATGG
>CAYYZP010000376.1:0-10412 GCA_964476165.1 uncultured Fimbriimonadaceae bacterium | reverse complement strand
ATTTGTAGCACTTGGACGATATTCGCGGTGATCTCTTCTTGGATAGCAAAGATGTCTTCGAGGTCGCGGTCGAACCTATCGGTCCATATCGGTCTGTCGTGTGCAATTTCAACGAGTTGAACCGCTACGCGCACTCGGTTTCCTGAACGGCGGACGCTGCCTTCCAACACGTAGTCCACTCCGAGCGTATCCCCAACCTCTTTGATGCGCAGCGTCGTACCTTTGAGCGCAAAGCAACTCGTTCGTGAGACTACTCGGAGGGAGCGCACCTTTGCCAATGCCCATAAAACCTCTTCAGTAAGGCCGTCGCCAAAGTATTCGTTCTCAGGGTCGCCGCCTTGGGTGACGAAAGGAAGCACGGCGATTCGGAGGGCTTCTTTTGTTTTCACGACAGTCTCTTGCCTCTGGGTGGGGGACAGCTTGAAAACATGGATAGAGTCCGTGATGCCCTTCAGCGTTCGCGCGCCAAGCGCGATCACATCGCACGGGATCTTGCCGCGCACTTGTCGCGCCACATCGTCTGAGATGCACACGCCCCCCGGCTCTGCGAGCGGCTCGATGCGCGCGGCGACGTTGACACCGTGGCCCAGGAGGTCGTCGCCCACAATCTCGACATCCCCCAAGTGGATGCCGATTCGGATTCGGAACTTCTCTCCGTCCGGCGCAGTCGTGTTGTGTCGCGCAATGGCTTCTTGAATGTCCAAGGCCGATTTGCACGCACTCACTGCGCTGGCGAACTCGACAAACGCGCCGTCTCCCATTGTTCGGATCAAGCGGCCAGCATGAACGACGAGGATCGGCTCGACGATTCGTGTTTGAATGGCCAGGAGATTGAGGGCAGCCTGCTCGTCAACCTGGGTAAGCGCACTAAAGCCGACCATGTCGGTAAACATGATCGCCGCAAGTTTTCTTCCTGAAGCCTGTGATTCTCCCTTGGCCCCAATGTCCATCGATCCATGATACCGTGGCGTGTATTGCGGACAGACTCGATTGTTGGGTGATACTGACGGGCCATTTTATTGGGCGCCACCGACAAACTCGATCATTGATTGCTGAGGACGGGCCAGATTATTGGGTGCCACGGACAGGCCCGTCAAATCTCGCTGGCACTTAGGTTCGACGAAAGAGGGCTTGTCCGCGCCTTCCAGTTCAAAAATCTATTGGTAACACTCTTGCGATCAACAACTTCATCTCCCCCCACCCGCCGGGGGGCATCCTCCACCATTTGCGGTCGAAGCCCGTCATTCCCGGATCGCGGAGTTCGCCGAGCGCGACCAGCATGCCCACGACGATAGAGCGGGCTGAGAGCGAGCGGAGTTCTTCCGTATTGCAGGACGCTTCTCTGTATCCCTCGATCATCAACGGCACACACTGCAGCGGCATGGACGCGAAGTCGCGCGCGGGGTCGCCGTGAGTCGTGTCTCCCCAGTCGAGGATCGCCGTGAGTACGCCAGTAGAAGGATCGCCCATGAGGTTCCAAGGGTGAACGTCGTTGTGGATCAGGCGCGACCCGGGTGGGTGGCCACCGATCTTGTCCAAATGGGCCACCATCGCGACGATGTCGTCTCCTTCCTCCTGCGTGATTGCCCCCACCTTGATCGTCTTGGCGACAGCCTTGGGAATGTCGACTGGGCCATCGGTTCGCAATCCCGACCTGATGGATTCATTGACCGCGATGTTGTGCAGAACGAAAAGTTCCCGCCCGATCTGGCGATACGCGGGCGCATAATGCTCAATCGGATGCTTGCTAAAACCGATCAGTTCGCCTGTCGCAAGTTCGTATAGGGTGTACGGTCGCGGCGCAAACTGCGTGTCGTGCGCGACGAGCCTCGGAACAGTCATTCCCGCCGCGACCAAGAGCGGCACAACCGTCGCCTCGCGCGGCGCCTCGGAGTCGCACTCCGGGTCGCCCCCCTCCTTAACGATGCGCAGAATGTGACCGCCTCCGATCTGCCACGCCTCGTTCACCATCCCGCCGTTCGGCATCAGTCGCAACTCGCCAGAGAGCGAGTGGTGATCTGCAATCTCTTGGATCAGTTCTTCTAGATAAGGCACGGCGTCACATTGTACGCGATCAGTGCCTCGGGAGTAGACTGTGCCCATGGACTCGTCGAAAGACGCGCCGTTCGAGTACTACCTCGGTAACACGTTTGAGTATTTATTTAACTCAAATCTTGAGACTTCAGATTATCGAAGCGTCCAGTTAGCGAAGATCCGTAAGCGGCTTCTCAATACATTCGTGGTGTTCTTTGCAGTTGCTGTACTTCTCGCCTTCTACTTAGAGTCCCAGGAGCCACGGGCATTAGTAAAAATATTGCCCACATACTTGACAATAGGCTTCATTAGCCTTTTGGGACAATGGCAACACTCAACAAAAAGGATTATTGGATTGGGCTTGATGTTTCACCCGGGGTGGATCGGTAAGTCCGAGATATTCAACTACAAGAATGGAGTGAAGGGCCGGCTCACGGCCAGGATCAGAGTCAAGCACATTTCTGTTCTGCAATGGGTTGCAGACGGGTGTTGGGTTGAAACACCTCGACTCAAGCAGCGCGGCACGCTGATCGATGGCAGGCTGCTGCGTCTTCCAGGTGCAGTACGCGCGTTCGAAGAATGGGCGCAGGTCCACGGCGTGAAAGTTGAAGGCGTTTCGCCCCTTCCCGACGGACAAGACCCGTACGGTCGTTAGTTTGCAATCAGATACAATGTTCGCGGTGCCTTCGTCGATCCCGGAGTGGTCGAAGCATCCTTAGATCCACACGTCGATTGTCACCACGGTTTCAAATCGAAAAGGCGATTGACCCCGCAAACGGCTCGGTCGGTACTGACTCCGTCACCAGGCTCCCGCCCAGTTCGTTCGTTGAGACCGACAAGACCCCCCCCGGATTTTGCACCTCGACCGTCATCGCCCGATCCTCTTTTCGCATGAGTTCGGCGGCGGCGGCGCTGCTACCTGTCCCGCACCCGAGAGTCTCCCCCACCCCGCGCTCCCATATCCTGATCTGGAGCGACTGCTCCCCGGTGCGCTTTGCAAAGATCACACTTGTCCTCTCCGGAAACAAAGGAGAGTGCTCAATCAGTGGGCCCACGCGAAAAACCTCTGCGTCAGACGGCAATTCATCCACGAAAGTCACGAAGTGCGTGGTCCCTGCATTGACTGCCGTCCCCACATAGCCGCACACTTCCTCATCGATCAGAGGACCCGGATGAATCGAAAAATCGAGAGGGACGCACTCGGGGTCGGTGACTGCCGGCCCAATGGCGACCCGCGCACTACCGTCAGGAGACGCAAACGCATGCACCAACCGACCAAAGTGCTCGATCAAAAACTCCCCCACCACCCATCCCTGCCCGAAAGCGTGCGCCGCCACGCACCGCAGACCGTTTCCACAAAAATCCTCCGTGCCATCAGGATTAAACATCCGCATTTGGAGAACATCGCCCGACGTCGAGCAGACCAGCATCCCGTCGCTCCCGATCCCGAATCGCCTTTCACAAACCTGCCGCGCAACGTCTGACAAACAAAACAAATACCCCGCCGACTCAATGTCCGACAAGTGAAAAAGCAGAAAGTCGTTCCCGATCGTCTGCGTCTTCCAAAAACGAACGCGGCTCACGCCATCGACTCCAAATAGTACATCGCACGTTTCATCGTCTCCTTGTACCAGCATCCGCTCGGGCTCAGTAGATGGAACCACCACGCCGCAGGCCGATGCCCTGCGCGACGCAACCCTTCTGTCGCAATAATCGCTTCTCTGATGAGGCTCATTCTCGTCAGTTCTGCCTCGAACGCGATGCTGTTTCTCCGCTTGTGCGCGGACAAGACTTCCTTTTGCGAAACGAGATTCTGCTGCTCATCGAAAAGTTCCAACCATCGTTGCCTTGCGTGGTCTATTGCGGTCGTCGTCTCTGCCAACCGTTCTTGCAGCAGACGCCTTGCTTCTATATCGGCCTCGGTGGGGGACATTCCAAGAATCTTCTCCCTCCAGTGTCTTCCCACTTCGTGCTGAAGCCTGTCGCGTTCTGATTTGAGCGCCTTGTGCTCTCTTATGACGCTGGTTCTTTTCGCGCGAATCTCCCCCACCCGCACGTTCAGCGCCGCGAGCCCGGAGTGGAGTTCCGTGTACTCCTGTGCCAGGCAGCGCCACTGCCCGCCGACGTGCGAATCCAGAAACTCGATGAGTTCCAGAGGCCGCTTGAGTGCCGAAAGCCGGCTCAAAACCTCTTCTTGCTCTTGTGCGACAGACACCCACCGCTTTGAAAAACTCTCCGCGCTCATTTCGTCCGCCCCGAAGGGCCGCTTGAGCACGTCGGGCAGCCGTAGCCAAGCCTTGCATTTCATCAAGGCGTCCCACGGCGAATACTTCACACGCAACACGGGGTGCAACGCCCCAACATCCCAAATACCAGCCACCAGGCGATGAAACTCCTGTGTGATCGGCAGATAACCGCTCGCCCCCTCATGGAACACGAACACGAACTCCCGGCCCAACATCCCCAACATCGTCACCGCCTTTCCAACGACAACCACGTCGGGACCAAACTTCTCTTCCAACACTGCAGCAAGTTCTTCGACGGACTCCGGTTGCTTCTTATATGTAAACGAAATTTGCTCCTCTGCCATCACTACCCCCCCCTTGCGTCCAAGCAACAGCGTCCCCCTACCCCTTCCTGGGATATAAACGTCGAACGGGATCGCACCAGCGCCAAATTTCGAGAGCGCATACATCTGCGCCCCCGAAACCGCGCCGTCATACGCGTCGCAAGCCAGTTGTCTCGTGCTGGGATCCAAGAACAACCCAAGAAGAGAAAAGCGAGGCGAGGAGCAAGTGGCTCGATTGAACTTGAGCAGGGCCGTCGTGCGGGTCGTTTCGATCTCAAGTTCCTCGCGCGCGACCAAGTTGTACATCAACGGCGCGAGCCGGACATAATAGTCGGCCAACGTCCCTTCAGCGATGCCCTCCGCGCTGTCGCAAGCAAGAGTGCGGAGTTGCGCAGCCGCCTCAGAACTCCTCTCGGACTCTTCTCCAGCCACCAAGTCTTGGCTCGTCTGCACCGCCCAATCAAACGTCTCCATAAGAACTGGAAACACAGGCGACAGTGGAGTCTCAGCCGTCGTCCGCAGTTGAGTCCCATAGGAAACTACCCCCCTCCAGCCCCACGCCTCGGTGATGTCGTCCAAATATCCGGGTCGAAGTTCTGCTACGCGCGCGACGTTTCCACCAAGCGAAGATAACCTCTCGCGCGTAACTACCGTCTCAGATCCGAACAAAGATGAGAACTCGCCCGCCGCGCTCCACAGCGCCTGTGTGCCCGTGTCGTTGTGCGGTAGTGCAGCGTATCCTGCTTTCTTTTCAACGTGCGCGAGTTTCGCAAAATAGTCCGTGTCATGGATGCCACTTATGAACTTGCGATTAAACCCGTTCCGCACGCTCGCCTGGATCACCCCCGCCTTGATCGGCTCGTCCCAAAAAACAGTCTGCCCAAGCGCAAGAAACGGCGCCCCGGGAGCAATCCGTTCCAACTCCTCCAGGGTCTGGCTCTGCGAGCGACAGAACTCCTCCATGCTTGGGTTCGACAATTGTACGGCAACGCCGCAGTTTGAAGCGGGCCTGAACCGACATGCTTCTAACCCAAAACCTCCAAGACCGGTTCCAAAATTTGAACCTCAAGCCCTGCAAATCTAACGGGGAACTCCGATAACTTAGGGTGGAGTCGCCGCGACTGGCGATTCAAAGCAGGTTCAGAGCATGGGTCGACCAGAGAAATCTTCAAGGGCAGTGAGCATCAGTACGGCGAGCCACATTACGGGCGTCGAGGTCCACACGCTCCGCTACTGGGAGCGCGAGTTCTCTGGCTATCTGCGACCCCTGAGGACCGAAGGCGGCCAGCGCCGATACCGTCCCGAGGACATCCAGACCGTTTACACGCTCAAGAAACTTTTGCGCGAAGAGATGTTCAGCATCGCAGGCGCAAAAAAATACCTCCAGCGCTTCCTCGAAGAGCGCCGCGCCGCCTAAGACTTCATCGGCAGCACCGGATCTTCCGGAGATTCGATTGGACGGTTCTGTCTCATCTTCTCCAGTTTGCTTTCAAAGATAACCCTTGATCGTCCGTCGAGAGTGACCTGTCTTCCTTCGACCATGTCAATAATGGCGGCGCATTCTTCACGGCTCAACCGGACGCCGAACAGCACGTGTTCTTCGAACGCCTCATAGGCAAGCGGCGCAACGGCCTTTGCGCACGTCGCCAAGGCTTCGCCAAAAACCCTGATCTCATATTGCGCGTGCGCGTCCATCCGCAGCCGCAAAAAGTGGAACAGGTTGTGCAGGTCCATCTGCCAATACCATTCCGTGTAAAGCGAAAGCGGCAAGTTCATCCGTGCCAGTTCGCGCGCCAGTCCGTCTTCCAGCATTCCCTCGTAGTGCCCGTAGATCGCAATCTGGTCGTCTTCGATCTCACGCAAAATCCTTTCGACTACCGGATCAGGCAGTTTCTCGTCGTTCCGCGCCTGTTTGTTGTCGGTGCTTTGACCGCGCATCTGTGCGGGCTCGGGCACGTAGAACTCGTCCTTCATGATCGAGTACCGGCCGCTGATCTCGTTGAGCCGCGCCGTGCGGTGCCGCACCCATTGCCGAGCCACGAAGATCGGCATCTTCGTGTGGAACGTCAACTGCACCTGCTCGAACGGGCTCGTGTGGTCGTTGCGCATCAAATAGTGGATCAGCCCGCGGTCCTGTCGCACGGACTTCGTGCCCGCCCCGTAACTCACTCGCGCGGCCTGCACGATCCGCTCGTCGCCGCCCATGTAATCGACCAATCGGACGAATCCCTTGTCCAAAACCTTGATCTCTTGGTCTATGAGCGCTTCGGCTTCCGGGACAATCGTGCGGGCCATTGATCGATTTTGGCACGTCCACCGGGTGTGCCCGTGCGATAGACTGTGGCAACGTGAGCAAGGCCACCAAGATCGTCGCCATCGTCGTCATCCTGTTCATCGCCGTCTTGACGATCTGGCTCCCCATCGCCCTTTCCGATGCGGGCAAGAGGATCGACGAGGCGAAGGCGGAATCGGTCGGTAGCGGGAACGAGATTCTGATTCTCGCCTGCGTCACCTGGCAAGTCTCGTCTGTCGAACTCCGACTTTCGCCAACCCTTGAGGCAAAGCGCTCAGACCTTCAGGCAAAGTTCAATCGCTTCAAAAACGAGTTGGGAAGCCTGGAATCAGGAGAAATGGCACTCAATACTTTTCGGATTGACGACTCAAATCTCGCCGACGCTAAGTTGGTCGCGGAACTATCCGGAGTCGCAAAGTTTTTAAGAGGTACCGCAACAGTTACAATGACGCTTGTGCGCGAACCACAAAACGCCTGGCAACTCGACTCGTTCGACATCGCGCCTAGTTCGAGCCCGTCAAGCGCACAAAGTTCTGAATGATCTTCATTCCGTGGTCCGTCAGCACCGACTCTGGATGGAACTGCACGCCCTCGATCGGCAGATCCTTGTGCCGGATTCCCATAATCTCTCCGTCGTCCTCCGATTGCGCCGTGACGACAAAGCCAGCAGGCACTTGATCCTTCTCAACGACGAGCGAGTGATAACGGATCGCGCGGAACGGGCTCGGCACGCCTTCGAGCAGCCCCTTCCCGTCGTGCGAGACCATTGACGCTTTGCCGTGCATGATGTTCTTTGCGCGTCCGACTGAGCCTCCCCCCACCGCGCCCATCGCCTGATGTCCCAGGCACACTCCGAACACCGGTACTCCGCTCAGTTTGCCCCGCTCGCGCAACGCCTCGGCTGTTACCTCTTGGCAGACTCCCGAATCCTCCGGCGTCCCTGGCCCAGGCGAGAACACGATCCCCCGTGGCTTGAGCGCAACGATCTCGTCCAAGTCGATCTTGTCGTTCCTAAACACCTCCACCCCGGCGCCGCACTGCCCCAAGTACTGCACGATGTTGTACGTGAACGAATCGTAATTGTCGATAACTAGGATCATTCGCGGCTCATTGTGCCATGGGTAGCGCTCCGGCGATACCCGTGGAGTAGACAAAATGTGCTCAGCGAATCTATGACGTGGTCGGAGATACCCATGTTCTACGAAAGGTTGAAATATCCGGTGACCATTTGACCCCCATTCTCGTATTTGCCGGTATGCGAATAGAAATGACACGCCGAGCCACATTGGGGCTCTTCGGATCCGCCATTTTGCCGGTATCCTTGGCCGCCATGCCAGCTGTCCAACGCGTTGAAAGGGGCCCAGCCCTTGGTCCAGAACTCGTTAAAGAGTTCGTCGGAGCAGGACACGGCAACCTGAACCGCGTCAAAGAAATGCTCGCCGCAAATCCTGGTCTCCTGAACGCGTCGTGGGATTGGGGTGGAGGCGACTTCGAGATGGCCATCGGCGGGGCAGGCCACATGGGTCGCCGCGACATCGCCGAGTATTTGATCAGCCAAGGCGGACGCTCCGATATTTTCGTCCACGCCATGCTCGGACACCTCGAGATCGTCAAGGATTTGATCACCCAGTTTCCAAACCTCAAGGACGCCAAGGGACCGCACACAATCTCGCTTGCTCGACACGCCGAGAAAGGCGGCGAATCGGCCAAGATGGTTTTGGATTACTTGCAAACTCTTTGATTTGGTGGCATGGGCGTTCCGCCCATGTGTTGCGCGACCGTCCCGGTCGAGTAACAACTGAGTGGCCCGAGACGGGCCACTCAGTCACGGTCGAGACGACCGGGCCATTGGCAATTTCTTAAACCCCGACCCCTCTTCTCTCAACCACTCGACGCTCAGAATGGTCCAAGACCTTCTTTCGGAACCGCAACGACTTCGGAGTCACCTCGAGCAACTCGTCGTCACGCAACCACGAAAGGGCCTGCTCCAAAGAAAAATCGCGGTGAGAATCGAGCACCGTCGTCGCCTCAGCGTTCGCAGACCGCATGTTGTTTGCCGCTTTGGATTTGGAAACGTTGACGACCATGTCCTCGTCGCGCGCGTTTTGCCCTACGATCATTCCACCGTAAACGTCAGTACCGACTGGATAGAAAAACACGCCCCTCTCCTGAACGTCCTCGTAGGCGTAGCGCGTGATCTTTCCTGGATCCTTCGAAATCAGTGAACCGTTGACGCGAGAAGAAATCTCTCCCCGATAGACCTCGTATCCCTCAAAGATTGAACCCATCAGCCCCGCGCCGCGAGTCAGTGTCAAGAAAGTGTTCCGCAAACCGATCACACCGCGAGTAGGGATCGAAGCCACCACCCGTGTGCGGCCGTTGCCAAGCGAAGCCATGTCCTCGATCTCGCCCTTGCGCCTGCTGACCTCCTCCATGACCCCCCCCAAAGACTCGTCGGGGATCTCCATCGTCAGTTGCTCGATCGGCTCGAGCCTCTTCCCAAAATTGTTCTCCTTGTAGATCACTTGCGGTCGCGCGATCGCCATTTCGAACCCTTCGCGCCGCATGGTTTCGATCAAGACACTCAACTGCATCTCGCCCCGCGCCGCCACCTTCACGGTCTCCGATTCCGCAGAACGGTCTATCTTGAGCGAAACGCTCACCTTCTCCTCCTTCTCAATCCGCTCCCGAATCTTGTGGATCGTCAAAAACTTGCCGCCGTCCTTGCCCGAAAGCGGCGAATTGTTCGCATAGAAATTCATCGTCAAGGTCGAAGGCTCGACCTCGATTCGCGGCAGCGGCTCGATGAACGACGCGTCGCAGACCGTGTCGAAAACGAGCACGTCGTCCAGCCCGCTCATCATCACGATCTCCCCAGCCTCCGCGACCTCCACTTCTTGCTTCACTAGACCCTCGTAGATCCAAACTTTGGTGACTGTGAACAGAGTGTCCTTGCCGTCCCGGTGCAAAGCGAGCCGGTCACCAATGCGCAACCGTCCGCGCAACAGTTTTCCGCCGAACATCCGGCCCAGATAGTCGCTGTAGTCCAAATTATTGATCGATAGCCGCACCGGCCCTTCGAGTTGCACACGCGGTGCGGGCACCTCGCGCAACACGGTCTCGAACAAAACTTCCAAGTTCGTCTCCGGACCATCAGGCGCCGTGCGAGCGAATCCCCCCACCCCGCTCACATAGATCACCGGGAACTCCAAATCCTCTTCTTTCGCGCCTAGGTCGATGAACAGGTCAATGGTCTTGTCGTAGGCTTCGAGCGGCCTCGCCCCGTCGCGATCGATCTTGTTCACGCACACCAATACTTTGTGGCCGTAGTCCAGCGCCTTCTTCAGCACGAACCGCGTCTGCGGCATTGGTCCCTCGCAAGCGTCGACGACCAACAGCACCCCATCGACCATCGAAAGCACGCGCTCCACCTCTCCGCCGAAATCGGCGTGGCCGGGCGTGTCCACGATGTTGATCTTCGCACCCTTGTAGTGGCAACTAGCGACCTTGCTCAGG
>CAYYZP010000375.1:0-5407 GCA_964476165.1 uncultured Fimbriimonadaceae bacterium | reverse complement strand
CGGGGCACTCCTTGCACAGGGGCTCGCGCGGCAGGCATATCGTGGCGCCGAGTTCCATCACCGCCTGTACTAGATCGCCTGGTCGTGCGCCTTTGACAAGAGCCTTAGCCCATTCCAGGCACTTCTTGCCATTAGGGTCTTGAACCGCCTTCAACCTTGCGTAAACGCGCTTGACGTTCCCATCGACGGCCGGAGTTTCTAGGCGAAGTGCAATCGAACAAACGGCGCCCGCGGTATATCGACCGACGCCGGGCAGAGCGAGCCATCCCTCAAACGTCGTCGGAAGTCCCCCCCCCTTGCTCGCCATGCGCGCGGCCCTCAAAAGGTTCTTCGCGCGACGATAATAACCAAGCCCCTGCCACTTCGACAAGACTTCTTCTTCACTTGCAGCAGCAAGCTCAGCAACATTTGGAAACCGCTGCATCCATCTCTGGTAATAGGGCACGACGACCCCCACCGTCGTTTGTTGCAACATAGTCTCGCTGATCCAGACGGCATAGGGATCGCACGTCTCGCGCCACGGCAGAGCGCGCTTGTTGGCGTCGTACCAGTCCAAAAGCCGCGTTCTTATTCCTTTTCCCAATTCCCCATCCTGCGCACTGTCGCCAAGTGTAGCGCGATCTGATTATTGGGACAACTTCTAGGCGTCCGATTCGATTACGAGCAAATGACCGTGCCGAAGATCCAACTTGGACGCTGGTGAAACCGCACTTAAAGGGTCACGTAAAGTAATCTGAGACCATGCGAACGCGATTGACGGAGGATGAGACAAAGGGGGTGCTCTCGCGGGCCGAGGACATTCACCTACATTCGATCACAGGTTCTGACTCAGACGTTGTCATTCGTGCAGCGGAAGAGGCCGGACTCCCTCGTGAAGCAATCGAGCAGGCACTTCGCGAACAGTTCGACCGCTTTTCGGAGCCTTTGAAAGTGGGTGATTTAGTGTTCGCTCGCTCTTCCGACGAGCGCCATTACGTCGCCGAGGTGACCGGCCAGACGGAGAGCGGATTCAAAGTCAGATTTCTTAAGGGAGGAGAGGGGATCGTTGCTCTCCAGCACCTGCGACCTTGCGCGTTCCTTCCTGGCGAAGAACTCGTAGTCAATTGGCCCGGGTGGGGGTGGTGGAAAGTGTCGGTGGTGAGTTACGACGCTGCGGCAAGGGTCGTTCGGGCGTCCGACGGGTGGTACGAAAAGCAGTTCTCAATCGCAGACGTTAGAGTCGATCCGCCGAAGAAGCCACGAGAAGTCCGTAGGGCCACGATGATGGTTTATGTCGCCCTCTTGGCGGGCGGAAGCGCGATCGGCGCACTCATTACATGGCTGATGATGCGCTAGCGGATCGCCTGCTCGGTATCGGCGTCGAAGACGTGGACCTTGTCCAAATCCACGGCAAACTTCGCGCTCCTGCCAGCCTCGATGCGGGTCGCAGGATCCAAAGTGGCGGTCAAATGCTTTTCCCCCACCACCAGGTACGCCGTGTCCTCTGCTCCCAATTTTTCGAGCACGTCCACTTGGGCAGTAAAGGTGTTTACCTCGGTCACTGGGATCGAGCCCTTGTTCGCCGAATCGTAGATGTCTTCAGGTCGAATGCCTGCCGTGATCCGCTTGCCATCAAGAGACTTAGCCGCATGGCCGCTCGGCAGATCGAGTTTGAGTATTCCAAGATCGAGTCCCCCACCCGACACCGTGCCTTCCAAAAAATTCATCGGCGGCGAACCGACGAATCCCGCCACGAACTTGTTCGCGGGCGTGTTGTAAACGTTTTCGGGTTCGTCGCACTGTTGGAGCAGGCCGTCCTTCATCACGCTGATCCTCTGACCCATCGTCATCGCCTCGACCTGGTCGTGCGTCACATAGATCGTCGTGATTCCAAGTTGCCTGTGCAAACGGATCAACTCGGCACGCGTTTGGATGCGCAGTTTCGCGTCCAAGTTTGACAAAGGCTCGTCCATTAAAAATACTTTCGGTTTGCGCACGATCGCGCGGCCCAGCGCCACGCGCTGTCTTTGTCCGCCCGAGAGTTCCTTCGGTTTGCGCGCCATCAGGTGGTCGATGTCGAGCATCTTCGCCGTTTCATGAACGCGGCGGTCAATGTCCTCTTTCACGCGCCGAGCCTCGCCCATGTGCCCGACCTGCCAGAAAAACCCTTTGAGTTCCCGCAAGCGCAGTCCAAAAGCGATGTTGTCGTAGACGGTCATGTGAGGGTAAAGCGCGTAGTTCTGGAAAACCATCGCGATGTCGCGGTCCTTGGGCGGCACGTCGTTGACGCGGTTGTCGGCGATGAACAGGTCCCCGCTCGTGGATTCCTCGAGCCCCGCGATCATCCTCAGCGCGGTGGTCTTGCCGCACCCCGAAGGGCCGACCAAAACCATAAACTCCTTGTCTCGGATGTCGAGGCTGAAATTGTCGACTGCCACGACGTCCTTCCCAAACACCTTCGTGACGCCTTTAAAACTGACTCCTGCCAAACCGATTTCTCCTGATTGCCCGAAAAGCCTTTATACCCCGCTACCCGATTATACCGCCTCGATCCAGACGGCTGTGCCGTAGGCGATGACCTCGGTCGTGCCGCTCATTACTTCCGATGCGTCGTAGCGCATGGCCAGGATCGCGTTGGCACCCGCGTCAGCAGCGTGCTGGACCATGATCTCGTAAGCCTCTAAACGGGTCTTCTCCGCGAGTTCGACAAAAAGAGTGATCCTCCCACCCGCCATGGTTTGGAACGAAGCCCCGATCGTGCCGAGCATCGACCGGCTCCGGACCGTCACCCCGCGCACCACACCAAGGTTTTTCACGACGCGAAATCCGTCGAACGAATTGGCTGTGGTGACGAACGCATGGAGGTCGGACATGGGTCGAAGTTACCCCGGACCAGGCTCGCCGCTTGAGCCATAATCTGGCCCATGCCCGAGGACATCAAAAGGATCGTCGCCACCGACTGCGGCTCGACGACCACGAAGGCGATCCTGATCGAGCGGGGCGAAAAAGGAGAGTACCGGCTTGTCGCGCGGGGCGAGGCCCCCACGACCGTCGAGCGGCCTTTCGAGGATGTGACCCTCGGCGTGCTCAACTCCATCACCGAACTCGAAGAGATCACGAGCGAGACGGTCCCCGAAGGCTTCCCGAGCGGAAGAAGGTCGCTCATCAAAAACGACCGAGTCTGGCGATTGAACAAAGAAGGCAAACAGACCGACGAACGCTCTCAACCTTTGGAGGCTTCGGACCTCTACGTATCGACGAGTTCTGCGGGTGGGGGACTGCAGATGATGGTGGCGGGTGTGGTGAAGGCGATGTCCGCCGAATCAGCCGAGCGCGCGGCGTTAGGAGCGGGCGCAATTTTGATGGACACGCTCGCCGTGGACGATGGGCGAAAGGAGTTTGAAAAAGTCGACACCCTGCGCCGCTTGCGGCCAGACATTATTCTGATGTCGGGAGGCACCGACGGAGGAACGAAGACGCACCTCACGGAACTAGCCGAGGTCATCCGTCGCGCCGACCCCAAGCCTCGTTTTGGCGACATGAAACTTCCTGTGATCTTCGCCGGAAACAAAGAGGCAAGAGGCGACGTTCATGAAGTGCTTGGCAAAGACATCGAACTCAAGGTCGTGGACAACATCCGCCCGACGCTCGAGACCGAGAACCTCGGCCCTGCTCGCGACGAAATCCACGAACTCTTTCTCGAGCACGTCATGCAACAAGCCCCCGGCTACTCGAAACTGCTCGAATGGACCAGCGAAGAGGTCATGGCGACCCCAAACGCGGTCGGAAAACTCCTTAAAGAGTACGCGGAGAAAGAAAAACTCAACGTGCTCGGTGTGGACATCGGCGGCGCGACGACCGACGTGTTTTCCGTGTTTTTGGCGGACACCGGTGAGAGGATTTACAATCGCACAGTCTCCGCGAACCTTGGCATGAGTTATTCGATCTGCAACGTGCTCAAAGAGGCTGGCACCGAAAACATTTCGCGGTGGATTCCGTTTGAGATCGACCTGTTCGAAGTCCGCAATCGTTTGCGAAACAAGATGATCCGCCCAACGACCATCCCTCAGACTTATGAGGACCTCTTGATCGAGCATGCTGTGGCGCACGAGGCATTGCGGCTCGCCTTTGCCCATCACAAGTCGCTCGCGCGTTCGCTCAAGGGGATGCAGCAACAGCGCGACGTGGGACAGATATTCTCGCAGACTGCGACCGGCGAGACTTTGATTAAGATGATGGCTCTCGATATGCTGATCGGTTCGGGGGGGGTGCTCTCGCACGCGCCGATCCGTTCGCAGTCGGCGCTGATGATGATGGACGCCTACCAGCCGGAGGGAATCACGATGCTCACCGTCGATTCGATCTTCATGATGCCCCACCTGGGCGTGCTTTCAGAGCACTGTTACGAAGCGTCGAAGCAGGTCTTCGAGTACGACTGCATCGTCAAGTGCGGCCATTGCATCTCGCCGGTCGGGCAGGGCAAGGAAGGCGAGCCGTGCGTGACGGTCACTGGCGACGGGGTGAATTTGGAAGTGAAGGTCGGCGCTTTGGCAGTGTTCCCTCTTGGTCGGGGGGAGTTCAAGCAGGTCATGATCACCCCCACCAAGGGTTTCGACGTTGGCGAAGGCAAGGGCAAGGCGGCCTCGGCAAAGTTGGAGGGGGGCACGGTCGGGATCATGGTGGACGCGCGCGGTCGTCCTTTCTCGCTCCCAACGGATACCCCCACCCGCATCGCAAAACTGCGCGAATGGCTCCAAGCCATGGGCTTGCCTCTACCGAAGTAACTTGTGGCATCGGCGTCCCGCCCATGTGTGGCACGGCCTGTCCTCGGCCGTGTTTTTTCTTGTCAAGGCAGTCGGGTGCCACGGTTCATCCCGGTAGGGTGGGCCGTGTGCCGTCCGCTTGCTTGCGATCGAAAATCAGTCCTCCCCTCAATCAAAAAGTATCCTGCGCACTGCACGGCCTGCCCCTCCGGTAGTCGGGGACAAACCGTGGCACCCGAAGGTTCCAGTCTGGAACTGTGATGCCTACCAGCGATAGCCGAGGGCTATTGCGCCGACGACGCCGACCGCAAGCGTGCAGATCACATAGGCCAGGGCGAGCACCTTGACCGCCTGCCGACCACGAAGATGCGAAAAATTGATGATCATTTCCTCGGCATGGGGCATGGATTTGACCTTTCTGGGCACCCAAAGGCGGGTGTCCCCCCGCCCGAAGTAGAACCCGAGGAACCAACTACGCCGATCCTTCCAGACCGACGTGTTCCGGGCCCTCTCAGACTCCAAATAGTCCTGTGAGAGCCTGACCCCGGTGCGCATGATCCGTGAATGGACCACTGCGCTCGCCTCGCGGACCGGCCTCTGAACCATGCTCATGCCCTGAATTATCGGCAAACCAGACCCATGACCTCAACCCAAAAGGGGCATAA
>CAYYZP010000374.1:0-2561 GCA_964476165.1 uncultured Fimbriimonadaceae bacterium | reverse complement strand
GGACGCTCAGGCGCAGTCCGGGAAGGAATTCGGTGCTGGTGTCGACTTCGCTCGGGAGTATCTCGGTCCTCCTGGGCACGAGGAGAACGTCGTCGAATGAGAGCCCCAGGCGAAAATTGTCGGACATCTGGTGCAACGTATTATGCCTTATCTCTAAGATAGTCAGGTAAACACGGGCCCATGGAACATCGGAGTCTCGGGCGAACGGGCGTCCAGGTGAGCAACCCGTGCCTCGGCACGATGACTTTTGGCTGGGAGCCCAACGACTGGGGCTCGACGGAGGCCGAGTCGATCAAGATTGCGGACAAGGCTTACGATCTCGGCATCAACTTCTTTGACACGGCCGACGTCTATGCGCGCGGCACGAGCGAGAAGATTTTGGGCAAATGGATGAAGGTCAAACGCGCCCAACTCGTCATCGCCACCAAGTGCCACGGAAGAATGTCCGACAAAGACCCCAACGCATGGGGCAACTCAAGAAGACACGTCATGGAGGCCTGCCATGCATCTCTCAAACGGCTCGGCACCGACTATATCGATCTTTATCAGATGCACCGCCCCCACCCAACGATTCCGATCGACGAGACCTTGCGTGCGTTGGACGATCTCGTCAGACAAGGAAAGATCAGGTACGCGGGATGCTCGACGTTCGCGGGATGGCAGGCGGCAGAGGCGCACTACGTCGCTAAATGCCTTGGGATAAACGGCTTTGTGAGCGAGCAGCCGCCGTACAACCTCCTCGACCGTCGCATTGAAAGGAGTCTGCTCCCGTTTTGCCGGACTTATGGCTGGGCAGTCATTCCATGGTCTCCTCTGGCGGGGGGGCAACTGAGCGGAAAATATTTGGACGGCAAACCGGGCAAGGGAAGATATGTCAAGTCCGACCCCGGAAACCGGATCAATCCTGCCACTACGAAGGTCATCAAGGCACTCAAAAAGGTCGCCGACGACGCCGGAATGAGCCTGGCCCACCTTGCTCTTTCTTGGGTCGCCAGTCAACCGGGGATCACCGCCCCCATCATTGGGGCCCGCTCTACGAAGCAACTGGCAGAATCGATCAGGGCCTGCCAGACCCCCCTCGAACCTTCGATAGATGAAAAAATCGACAAAATCGTTGAACCTGGAACCCACGTCTTGAATTACTACGATGCGAAGTTCGGCCCGAACATCGTGCCAAACTGTTAGGACTGGACTTCCAGGAGCAATCAGATGAAACCTAAAGCATTTGTCGCCGAGTTCATCGGCACGTTCGCCCTCGTGTGGGTGGCGATCTACGTTATTCGAAACTTTTCCGACGTTCCCGGGGGGCTACTGACTATGGCGCTCGCCCAGGGGATGGCGATTGCCATCTTGGTCTCTGCAACAATGGCGGTCAGCGGCGGCCACCTTAACCCGGCAGTCACCCTTGCCATGCTGATGACGCGGAGAATCAACTTTATGAACGCGGCCTGTTACATCGTCTGCCAGGTCGCGGGCGGCCTCGCCGCAGCCTTTGCGATTCGATTTGCTCCTCTGTATAAGTCAGCCAGCGTATACGTTTTTAGCAGCGAGACCGTCACGTTGGGGACGCCAAAGATGACCGACATGATTTCGATCACCCGATTGACGGACAGTCAAATCGCGATGACCGGCCTTGTGTTGGAAGCCATTGCCACGTTCTTCCTTGTGTTCGCAGTCTTCGGGACAGTCGTCGACAAGCGGGCGCATAAAATGGGCGGGATCTATATCGGCATGGCCGTGACGATGGGCATCCTGGCCATCGGTCCGATGACAGGTGCTGCGCTTAATCCGGCTCGATGGATCGGTCCGGCGATGATGGGCGAGATTTCCGAGTTTCCGATGATGCAGAACGCGATGGTCTATATCGTCGGTCCCGTCCTCGGTGCCCTGGTCGCGGCTTTAGTCTATCAATACGTGCTGATGGATCGAGACCAGATGCCTGCTGTGGACGACGCACCACCAGTCGAATAGTAAGAAAAGTGATAAGTCGTATAGGACCTATACGACTTATCACTTTAAATTTCAGTTCCGGGCTGCCTTGGTAGTTTCCTTGGCCGCTTTCTTCGTCACTTCGGCTCGCTTGAACACGATGTTTCCATCGGCGTCGAGGTCGGCCAGCACGGAGTCGCCTTCGTGGAACTTGCTGAGTAGCAGTTCTTCGCTCAAAGGGTCTTCGATGAATCTTTGCACGGCCCGTCGCAATGGGCGTGCGCCGAGGTTCGGGTCGTATCCCTTGTCTACCAAGAGATCCTTGACCTTGTCGCTCAGTTCGATTGTGATCTGAAGTTCTTTCGCCTGCTCGTTCACGCGCTTCATGTAGAGGTCTGCGATTTTCAGTATCTCGTCTCGCGTCAGGTGCTGGAACACGATGATCTCGTCGACGCGGTTAATGAACTCAGGCCGGAACGTTTTTTTCATCTCTTCGAGCATCCGGTTCTTCATCGACTCGTATACTTTCGGATCGTTCGGATCTTCTTTGACTTCGCGGAAGCCCAGACCTTTCTCCAAAGAGATCGGTCTGACGCCGACATTCGACGTCATGATGATGATCGTGTTGCGGA
>CAYYZP010000373.1:0-1930 GCA_964476165.1 uncultured Fimbriimonadaceae bacterium | reverse complement strand
TCGAGTTGGTTGGGACGCCGGTTTATCGCGCTGGTCGGTCCTCGCGGGATCGCAGGACGGGTTCCCAAGTCCATTTTTCCGATCTACGACGACGTGCCTCAAGATATCGTCAAGCATTTGGAGACCCAGTTCGAGGCGATCGGCATTCTGTTGGAAAACTGCAAGGGCAAAGACATCATGCGCATCAAGATTCCATCGCCGTTCATTCTCTTCATCCGGTTCCAGGTCGGTGACGCATTCAAAGCGATCGAACAGCACAACGAGCGACACATCGCCCAGGCGACGCGCATTACAAAACTGGGTCGTTATCCATCGATCCAGCCAGTGGTTGTTTCGACAGGCGGGCTTGGCGTCCACAAAGTCCATAAGGACTCTGGATCGAGCCTGCACTAATCGGTCTTAAAACGCCAGGAGTTTTTGTGAGTGCGCCCCGAAGCGCGAAACTCGACGGCGACTGAATAAGAGTGTTTTGCTTTGAGGGGATTATTGGGAACCATGATCACACAACCGTGCGCATGCTCGTCGTTTTCTGGATGCAGAACCCTTGTTGCAAAGACCTTGCCTTTTTCATCCTTGAGGACGGCGGACTTGAACGCGAAGCCCTCGGCGTACTTTCCGAAGACCGCGAGCACGATCGGGTAGCCATAGGGTGCGCCTGAACCGTCGCCCGCCATCGGGTCGGGCGTCTCGATACCGTCCCAAGTCCGCTTGACGCCGGTCATGTTTTTTGCCGGCGAGACGACGATCGCATCCTCGTGCTTTCCACCGAACTTGATGCAGGTGGCGTTGCCCGACGAGCCAGCGCCGAAATCTGGACTTCCTGGCTGGAGGAACATGATCCGATGGTATGGCGCATCGAAAAGATTTTCAACCGATTCAATCGAGAACCTGCTTGAGACGGCGACCGCTTCTCCGTTGCGGTCGAAATATCCGAATGCCCTTGCCCTCTCGCCGGGCGTTCGTCCTGTGAATCCATTATCGCTCGACTCTTGTCGGTGTCCGGAGCGCCCGTTAGCGGCCATATAGTCTGCGTGCGACTGTGCCGACGCGCAGAGTGGGCCGTTGGGTTTAACGGGCGGCAAGGAGTGTTGCGCCCGGAGCCTATCGACCTCTTGGACAAGTTTCGATTGGTTTTGTAAGAGCCGAGGAAAAGTCCTGATCGCGTTCTCTGCGACTTGGAACTTCCAGTTTTTTTCGACGACTTGGCCGGTCGCAAACGAGATTCTGATGTTGACGGAGTGCGAACCTGCGCTCAGAGGTTTTTCGAGGGGCGCGACGACTGCGCTCTTTTCTGTTTCATAGTCAGAAGGGACTGTGTTGCCGTCCACTGTCGTCTGAACGTCGCCGATCCTTACGCCGTCGCCCCAGACCTTCCACTCGAGGACCGGCTTTGAAAGGAGGATTTCGCCATAGGGAGTCGGCTCCATCTCGAAATACCGGACGGTCCGGGTAGAGGACTGCATCAATGAGGCGTTAAGGAGCAAGGAGAGGGCGACTAGCATTGCTATGGGGCTCCAAGGTACCGACGCACGCCGCCTTGCCCAAGATTCGTGTTTTGACACTGTCGGCACTCTAAAGTCCCAGACTCCGTATACTTATTCGATGCGCGTTCGAGCCTATGCCCCCCTCCTTGCCTCCTTGCTTTCAGCGACTCTGCTGGCCCAGGGTGGGATCAAGAACTATGATCTTAAGCACGTTGCCTTTTGGCTCTCCTTTGACGAAAGTGAGCGCTCGGTCAAGGTTGTGGTGAAGAACTCTGTGTTGCTTTTGTCTTTGGGTGCACGAGAAGTTTCGTTTGATGCAAAGGGGCTTCAATTTTCGAGCGCGAAGGTCGATGGGAAGGACGCTGCGTTTTCGGCGGCTTCTGATCTGGTCACGGTTACTCTTCCCGCGCAACACGGTGTGAAGATCGAAGTCGAACTTGCCTATG
>CAYYZP010000372.1:0-2568 GCA_964476165.1 uncultured Fimbriimonadaceae bacterium | reverse complement strand
GCGGTAGCCATCGTTCGACCCGATGTTACGGCAGGCGGTGGCGAACCGCGAGACACGAAGTGTTGAGCGGTGAGCCAATAACTTAATAATTTTGTTGGAACCAAGTTCGAATTTCGTTATAACAGACAACAGAATAGGATTTTTGGGGAGAGGTAGGGTCAGTCGCCCGCGCGCCCGCCCACGCGCGGAGCGATGCGAAGGGCTTTTCCCAATTTACGATAATCTGTTTATCTTTCAAAAAGAAGTTCGAAGAACTCGACGGCAAGGTAGACGCGCTGGGCGTGGGGGGGGCGGTGATCTACCTAACGGTGGGGGATCGCAAGTACACGTTTCTACAGATCAAAAAGCTCATCAGCGGCGTGAAGAAAACTCCCGTCGTCTGCGGCAGCGGACTCAAGAACACTCTGGAAAGAGAAACGATCAACATCCTGACCGAAGTCCTCGATTGGCCCAAAGAAAGAGTGCTGATCGTTAGCGCGGTCGACCGGTATGGCATGGCACAAGCGATAGCGGAGAAGTGCCCAAACGTCGTTTATGGCGATGTCATGTTCAGTCTCGGAATCCCGATCCCGATCAAATCGTACAAAACAATAAAACTCATCGCCAACCTCACGCTCCCGATTATCACAAAACTTCCGTTCAAGTGGTTTTATCCCACCGGCAAACAACAGGAGGAACGAACGCCAAAGTGCAAAAAGTGGTTCGATTGGGCCACAGTGATCTGCGGCGACTGGCACTACATCCGCCGCTACGCGCCTGACCAACTCCACGGCAAAGCCATTCTCACGAACACCATCCGAAGGGCCGACATCGATTGGCTCAAAACCACCGGCGCGAAGCAGGTCATTACAACGACGCCGAGCATGGGCGGCGAGACTTACGGGACCAACGTGATGGAAGGCGTCATCATCGCACTCAAAGGAAAACGCCCCGAGCAGATGACGGACCAGGACTATCGGGACGCGCTCAAGGAACTCGGATGGACCCCGAGCGTATTGAAACTCAAGGAGTGACTGGTAGACTCAGATTGCCTTGACGCGGTTCGCCTTCATCGTCCATCCCATTCATGTGCGCGACATCGCGCGCAAATATCCGATGACGCGCATGTTCCCCGAAGCGCTCGTCGAAAAACTCATGTCGAAAAGGGCACCGGAGAAGGTGAGCGACATCACAGGGATCGTTTCCAAGACAGGAGCAAAGACCGAAGGCGTTTTTATTGGCCTGCCACTGACACCAGTGATGATGACCGACCGGTTGCCCCTTGAGTTCGTCTACGACCGCCTTGCCCAGTGCTGCGAACTCGCCGAACGAGAAGGTTGCAAAATCATCGGCCTCGGAGCGTTCACGGCTGTGGTGGGGGATGGCGGTGTGACGGTCGATAAGCGGTCGAACATCGCGGTGACAACGGGGAACAGTTATACGGTCGGCACGGCGATCGCAGGCGCGATGCTCGCGGCAGAGAAAGTGGGCATCGACAAGGCTTCTGCCACCCTCGCTGTGGTGGGGGCAACCGGATCAATCGGCAAGACCTGCGCCAAGATGATGGCGCCGTTTTTCAAATGCACCATCCTGATTGGTCGCGACAAGGCGCGGACTGATGCGGTGGCGGAAACGATTCCGTGCGCGGTATCAAGCACGGATGTCTCTCGGTTGCGAGAGGCGGACGTGGTGGTGACCGTCACCTCTGCCGACACGAACGTCGTCTTTCCCGAGCACCTCAAATCTGGCTCGGTCGTGTGCGACGTTTCTCGCCCGCGCGACGTGTCGGTCAAGGTTGCACAGGACCGGCCAGACGTGCTGGTCATCGAGGGGGGGGTTGTAGAAGTTCCAGGAAACGTGGACTTTAACTTGGATTTCGGTTTTCCGCCGAAGTGCGCGTATGCGTGCATGTCCGAAACGATGATCCTAGCGCTGGAAGATCGGCCCGAAAGTTTTACGATCGGGAAAGACGTTTCAGTCGATCAAGTCGTGGAGATCAGCGCTCTAGCAAACAAGCACGGGTTTAAACTCGCCGGGTTCCGCTCGTTTGAGAGGGCCGTCGGCAACGATGCAATCGAAAGAGTGCGGAAGGCAAGGCTCCAGCCGGTAAGGATTTAGCGTGGTTTCAGTCACAGGCCTCCACCACGAGTTCGACGGGCGTACAGTCCTCGATCAGATCGACCTCAGCGCCGAAAAGGGCGGGATCGTGGCGATCATGGGCAGTAGCGGTGGGGGCAAGACCACGTTGCTCCGGTGCATCGCCGGACTGCTGTCCCCCACCAGCGGTGAAATCACAGTCGCAGGCGTTGACGTGGTGAGGCGGCCAGAAGAGGCACGTAAGAAAATGGGGTTTGTGTTCCAATACGCCGCGCTTTTCGACTACCTCAACGTCGCAGACAACGTGATGTTCGGCGTGAGACGTCTCAATTCTGTTCAAAAGAGCGAAGAAGCCGCGTTTGTTGAAGAAAGGCTGGCAGAAGTCGGCCTGAGTGGATGTGAAGGGCAGTTGCCGAGCGAACTTTCCGGCGGAATGCGCAAGCGCGTTGGTCTCGCACGCGCACTTGCATTGCGTCCCGAAGTCTTGCTGTA
>CAYYZP010000371.1:0-2483 GCA_964476165.1 uncultured Fimbriimonadaceae bacterium | reverse complement strand
TCCTGGCGTATCTTCATCTTGTTTGGGCAGGTCTTGGTGCTCGGGCACTCAGTCTTAAATTAGGTGCTTGCGAAGAAGGGGCCATTGCCGCTGGCATCATGCTCGCGGCCAGTCCGTTCATGGTCTCTTGGGTCGGACTCGCGAGCGTGATTACGACCGTGTGCTGGATACCGTGGGCGATTGCGGGGGCGCTCGACCTTGCGTCGCACGATTTGAAGTGGAAATATGTTTTCACCGTCGGCATTTGCGTCGGCATGATGATCTTGGGCGGACATTTGCAGTTCGCCGCTTATGGCGCGCTGGCTATCATTGTCGTCGCGCTTTGGCAAACGGCTTTCCTGCGCGTCCACCTGGGATCGTTCGCCTGCTTTTTAGCGATCATCGTTGGTGCGATGATCGCCGGGCCGCAACTCTTGCCGACGTTGCAGTACAGTCAGGTCGGACACCGACAAGGCAAACCGTCGGTCGATGGCTACAACGCATACGCGGCGAGCGCGGTCCAGCCGTTCGAGTTGCAGGGGCTCGCTTTTCCCGATTTGCTCGGCACTCCTGGACAAGAGATCAAAGGTATTGAGCACCCTTCGAAGATGCCGGCGTACTGGCCAGGCTATGTGAAGCGGGGAGCCAACTACGCGGAATCGGCGCTGTATCTTGGGCCGCTGTTGCTGTTCTTGCTTTGTGGCGCGCGGTTTTCGAAATACTGGAAGCGCGACGGCGCGGTGGGGGCGGTCGGATTGCTTGGACTGTTGCTGGCGGTTGGGACTCCGCTGAACGCCCTGCTGTATTTCTCAGTGCCGGGATGGTCCTCTACTGGGAGCCCTGGACGCGCCGAGGTTCTTTTCGTGATCGCCGCGTGCTGTATGGCGTCATTGGGATGGTCAGACTTCAAGGAAAAACAGCGCGAAAAGTTGCGGTGGGGGCTTTTTCTGGCCGTCATCGCCTTGTGCCTTGCCATCAATTTCTGGTCGCGCATGTCACTTTCAGGTTATCAGCCCGAACTCGATCCCTTGCTCAAGGATGCGAGCAGTCAGACGTTTTGGAGCGCAATCCCCAGCGGGGTCATCATGGTCGGTCTGACGATCTTGTTCTGGACGTTGCTCGTTAAAAGGCGCGACGCGACGGCGTTGCTCGTGGTGTGCGCCGCTACGCTTGTGTTGGCCGGGCCCAAACTGGTGCCGACCGGCAAAGTGCCGTGGGAAAAGGAGAAAGTGGATATGACCAAACGGGTCGCGTTTATCAATGAGAACTGGGAACTCACTATCGGAGTGCCCGTCAGTGTTCCGCCCAACGTTGCGACCATTATGGGGATCCACGACATCGGGGGATACGACTCGCTGATGCACAACGACACGACCAAGTGGCTCGACCAGATCAACGGCGAGAAAAAGTCGCCCCCCCCTGCCAATGGGAACATGATGTTCATCAAGCCAGGTTCGGACCTCAAACTTCTGGCCGAGAGCGGCGTGAGCGAGGTCTGGTTCCTGTCCGATTACGGACTGGACAAAGGTGGAACGCTGGTCAAAACGCCGATCAAGGGTCCAGGGCGCGCCACGCTCGATGGCAAGCCTGTAAATATCGCCGAAGAGACCGGGTCGAGCCAGAGCCTCGACGTGACGGGCCCTGGGCGTCTCGTCGTGCGGGACTGGGCGATGAAGGGCTGGAGGGCTTACATCGACGGTGAGCCGACCTTTTTGCTTGGCACACAGTGGCGAGAAGTGGACGTTCCTAATGGCCAGCACACCGTGCAGTTCACCTACGACCCGCCGGGATATGGATACGGCCTCTGGTTGGGACTGACCGGGCTGGTTTTGGCCTTTCTTGCGCTTTTGCCCGGTCGGATGGAAGAGTAACGGTAATTCCAACAGGCCTTCTGACCGAAAATTCCAGTACAATACTAAGGGGAGGGTTTTGAGGGCTATGGCAGGTCGGGCGATTATCGAACCTCAAATTGCAGAGGGAATCCTACAGGACATCGAGGAAGCGGGCGATTATGCCGTCGTCATCTACAACAACGACGTCAACTCGATGGACGAGGTCATTGCCGTGCTCATACACGCCACCGAGTGCGATCTTCAGGAAGCCACCATCGAGGTTTGGGAGGCCCATACTTTCGGGTCGGCCAAGGTGCATTTTTCGACCAAATACGAGTGTGATCACGTGGCCAGGATCATTGCCTACATCGGTGTCAGGACAGAAGTGCGAAAGGAGGGCGCGTATGAACACGCTTGAACGTTTTGGGATTGGCGTCGGTCTGCCCGAGCGCACGATTGAAGAACTCCCTGCGCTCGGCTCCGGCTGGATCGTTATGGTTTATAACAACGACCGCAACACTTACGACGAGGTGATGGCGGTGCTGATGATCGCGACGGAGTGTACGAGCGAAGAGGCTTATATTGAAGCGTGGGAGATCGATAATTTTGGGCAGTGCGTGGTGCATCGGGCGTGCGAGGCCGAGTGCAAGTCTGCGGCGCTGGTGATTGCGA
>CAYYZP010000370.1:0-13489 GCA_964476165.1 uncultured Fimbriimonadaceae bacterium | reverse complement strand
GGGAGGTTAGGAGGGGGTAACGATCAAGCCTCGCAAAGCCCCCTCCTAGCCTCCCCCGATCACCACACATTTCAGCCATTAGAGAATACAGATCGGGAGAGGGATTTCGGAGGTGCGAATCTGGAGGTCCGCACCACAATTGGGAGCGCGGGCATTCTTCTGAGCCCGTCGAAGTACCGCACCCCGGTCCTCGGACATTCAGTCCGACGAAGGGATGCAGGCGCGACGCCAGACTCATTCAGAGAAGGAAATGACATCGAGTTCTCGCGCAATGGCTCGGCACCAGAAGGTACGGAGAAATCAAACGGTGCTATAATCCCGACATGGCGAACAGGCAACTGACGGCGGCAGAACTTGAGGTAGTACGACCGCTTCTCGATCGCATCAGAGCAGAAATCGACGAGCTCGCTACAGGCGATCCTGAACTTCAGTTTGCGATTCGACGAAAGATCTACAAGGAGATGACTTACGACGAGCGCGGCAAGCCAATGCACCGTAAAATGCTTAAAGCGAAGAAATGGATGCAGCAAAAAGGCAAATGCGCCATTTGTGAGGGAGAGTTGCCCGAGAAGTACGCCGTCCTTGATCGTCTTGAAGCGATAGGTGGATATTCTGTGGAGAACACGAGGCTGATTTGCACGTCATGCGATTCAGCGCACCAAGAGTCAAAGGGGTACAGATAGGAATGAGCGGAACAGTGCGATCTATTCTTGACTTTAGGGGCCCGGCTGTGGTGTTCAAGATTAATCGGATGTACAAGCCTGGCATGACAAAGGATGAAATCTATGAAGCAGCGAGAGGGATTTGGAAGATCGATTGGGAGACTCGATCCCCAAAGTTCGCGATTGTCAGTGCGTTTGGCAAAGTGCAAGGTGTTTTTCATATTTTAGGTTGGGAGCCAGCGGACTTTGTACGCTTAGGCACCGCGCCGGTCGGAAGATTGATGTGGCACGGAGAGTGGGCTGATGAGTTTAACAATCTGCGCCTCCAAGAAATCAATTGCCTTCCTGGCGGACACACAACTGGCCCATTCTTTTACATTAACTGCTAACTACACCCACTCGTGGAGCCGCAGGAGTTGCACTTGAGGCACACCCCGTTCCGCACCAGAGTGAACGAGCCGCAGTCGCCGCAGGGGTCGCCTTCGTAGCCTTTCATCTTCGCTTCGCGGATGCGGGAGGCGAGGGCGTCGATCGAGGGCGCGGAGAGCACAGCTTTCGTCGAGGCGAGCGATTGCGACCCCTCCCCCTGTCCCCTCCCCAGGCTCGGGGAGGGGTGAACCGTGACCCCATCCCTTAAAGAAGATGCGGAACGGGACTTAATTGTTTGGACCCCTCCCCCTGCCCCCCCCTTTGAACCGTTACCGTTGACAGAATGCTCCGCGATGCCGGACAAATATGCGCCGTTCAAGTTCGACTCTTGCCCTTTCCGAAACCCGCGCGAGTCGTGGTCTTCGCGAGAGAACCCCGGTGCGTGTGAGCGGAAATCGGACGCCTCTTCCGACTCTTCGAACTCCAAAGAAGGCTGGCTCGACGAGCCTGCAAAGTCCCCTCGCAGATCCTCAGGCGAAACCTGCACCAAGTCATAGCGACCAAGATAAGTCATCGCCAATTCGCGGAAAATAAAGTCGATGACCGACGTGGACATCTTGATGTTGTCGTGGCCTTGCACGGGGCCGTTGGGCTCGAAACGCGTAAAAACAAAAGCCTCGACGAACTCCTCCAGAGGCACTCCGTATTGGAGTCCAAGGGAGATCGCGATGGCAAAACAGTTCATCAAGGAGCGGAACGCCGCGCCTTCGCGGTGCATGTCAATGAACACCTCGCCCAGGGTCCCGTCCTCATATTCGCCCGTGCGCACATATATCTTGTGCCCCGCAACGCGCGCCTTTTGCGTATACCCACGGCGGCGAGAAGGCATGAGCCGACGACGCGCGATATAACGGTACACGAGTTTTTGCGCGACCGCCGCGATCTGCTCCTCTTCGATTCCATAAGCGTCCGCAAGGCTCGCTTCCAAAATAACCGCCGCCGCGTCGTCCGTGCTCGCGTTGAGCGGCTGCGACAACTTCGACCCGTCGCGATACAGGGCATTGGCCTTAAGGCCGAGTTTCCACGAAAGCAAATACGCGTCGTTGATGTCGCGCTGTGTCGCATCGCCGGGCAGGTTAATGGTCTTGCTGATCGCGCCGCTGAGGAACGGTTGCGCGGCGGCCATCATTCGAATGTGCCCTTCGGCGCCAATAAACCGTTTGCCGTTGCGACCGCACTTGTTGGCGCAGTCGAACACCGCGAGGTGCTCGTCGCGCAGGTGGGGGGCGCCTTCGACGCACATCGTGCCGCAAACGAACTCGTTCGCGGCAGCGATGTGGTCTTTGGTGAACCCGAGGTAGGACAACAAATCGAATGAAAAATCGTTCAGTTGATCTTCGGCCACGTGCAACTGCTTCTTCAAGAACTCCTCGCCGAGCGTGAACTTGTTGAAGGCGAACTGGATTTCAAACGCGTTCGCCAACGCAGATTCAAGCCGCGCTAGCGCGTCGGTGTCGAACCCCTTCTCCGCCAGGGTCTCATGGTTGATGAACGGCGCGCCGTCCAAGGTCTTGTGGCCGACCGCGTAACTCTCGATGTCCTCGACCTGCTCCTGGCTATATCCCAGGCGCTTCAATGCCGCAGGCACGGACTGGTTGACGATCTTGAAATATCCCCCACCCGCAAGTTTCTTGAACTTCACGAGCGCGAAATCGGGCTCGATGCCCGTCGTGTCGCAGTCCATGAGGAGCCCGATCGTCCCGGTGGGGGCGAGCACTGTGACCTGCGCGTTGCGATAGCCGTGCTGCTCGCCCATCTCGAGCGCCTTGTCCCACGCCTCGCGCGCGGCGTTCAAAAACTCGTCCGGACAATAGGAAGGATCGATTCCGACCGGCCTAATGTCGATGTTCTCGTACTCTTTGTTCGCTGCGTTGTAAGCCGCACGACGATGGTTTCGAACCACGCGCAACATGCTCTTCTTGTTGTCGTTGTATCGCGGAAACGCGCCGAGTTCCTTCGCCATTTCCGCGCTCGCAGCATACGATTCGCCGCCCAGTACACCGGTCAAAGCGCCAGCGATCGCAAAGCCTTGCTTGCTGTCATAAGGGACTCCCATCAACATGAGAAGCGCGCCGAGGTTCGCATAGCCCAGGCCAAGAGTGCGGTAGTCGTATGAAAGTTGCGCGACTTCCTTGCTCGGGAACTGCGCCATGAGCACGCTGATCTCCAGAACGATGGTCCATATACGGATCGCATGTCGATAGCCGGCCATGTCGAACGCGCCGGTCTGTGGGTCATAGAACGTGGTCAGGTTGATCGACGCGAGATTGCAGGCGGTGTCGTCCAAAAACATGTATTCGCTGCACGGGTTACTCGCGTTGATGCGTCCGCCCGCCGGGCAAGTGTGCCAGTCATTAATTGTCGTGTCGTACTGTGTGCCGGGGTCCGCGCACGACCACGCGCTCGAACAGATGTCGTCCCAAAGGTCGCGCGCTTTGATTCGCTTGGTGGTCTCGCCGTTTGTGCGAGACTTGAGTTCCCAATCGGAATCGGATTCGACCGCGCGGAGGTACTCGTTGCTTAAACGGACTGAATTGTTAGAGTTTTGGCCAGAAACTGTAACATACACCTCGCTCTCATATCCCGCGTCGTAGATCGGAAACTCGATCCCAGTCTTGCCTTCGCGGGCAAGTTGGATCGCGCGCTGGATATAGTTGGGGCAGATCTGGTCTTCCTTGGCCTCGGCGATCGCTTGGTAGAGCGCGGTGTTCTCGCGCGGGTCGAAACTGCCGCCATCGTAGCAAGCCTTGATGACATTGTTCAGATGCTTGTTGTTGAGGATCGATCCGGTCACCAGGGCCGCGACCTTTTGCTCTTCGATTACCTTCCAGTTGACGAAACTCTCGATGTCCGGGTGGTCGACGTCGAGGCACACCATTTTTGCCGCGCGTCTTGTCGTGCCGCCCGATTTGATCGCGCCAGCAGACCGGTCGCCCACGCGTAGGAACGACATGAGGCCGGAGGACCGTCCCCCACCGCTCAGCTTTTCCTGTTCGCCGCGCAGTTTGCTGAAGTTCGTACCGACACCCGAGCCGTACTTAAATATCCTGGCCTCGCGAGTCCAGAGATCCATGATCCCGCCTTCGTTGACGAGGTCGTCCTTCACCGAAAGAATGAAACACGCGTGCGGCTGTGGCCGCTCGTACGCGTTCTTGCTCTTGCGCAAATCGCCCTTCGTCGGGTCGACAAAATAGTGTCCTTGCGGAACGCCCTCGATCCCGTATGCAAAATGAAGCCCGGTGTTAAACCATTGCGGACTGTTGGGCGCGGCCTTTTGCGTCGCGAGCATATTGCAGGCTTCGTCATAGAACGCCTGAGCGTCGCCCTCGGAATCGAAGTAGCCGTGCTTTTCGCCCCAGTGCCGCCAGCATCCGGCAAGACGGTGGAACACTTGGCGTGAGTCGGTCTCCCCCCCCCCTTCGGATTGCGGCACACCGGCTTTTCTAAAATATTTCTGCGCGATGATGTCGGTGGCCACTTGCGACCACGAGGAGGGCACCATCACGCCTTCCATATGGAAAACCCGCGACCCGTCGGGGTTTCTGATCTCGCTTGTCCGTGGTACGAACTCAATGCCGTCGTAGGCGCCGCCTTGGGCGCTTGTAAAGTACCTTTCTATTTTCATTTATACGTTCCTTCCCATCGATCCCAATCTGAATCTAGTATACACCCGTCTACTGCACGAGCAACTGTCTGACGATCGTCGCGGCCGCGGCCGGATCGGTCACGTCGTGCTTCGATTTGCGGATGGCGGTGACGATCTTGGCAAACTCCTGCGGGCTGTCGAACTCCTTGTATATGCTCGCAAACCGCACAAACGCCACCGTGTCCATCTTCAGCAGTTCCTCCATGACCCTGTCGCCCACCGTCGTGCTCGAAATCTCGGGCTCGCAGAGGTCGAACATCTCCTGTTCGATCTGATCCGCGGCCTCTTGCAGGTCTTCCACCGAGACACGTCGCTTGTGGCAGGCGTAGGTCATGCCATTTAGCACTTTGACCCGGCTGAACTCCTCGCGCAGACCGCCCCGTTTCACGACGAAGAGGCGCGGCTTTTCCGGCTCTTCGAACGTCGTGAATCTACGGTTGCACTCTGTGCATTCCCTTCTCCGCCTCACGGCTTCGCCGTCCCTTGCGGGCCTTGAGTCCAAGACTCTCTGGTCATCGTGGCCGCAGTAGGGACATTTCATGGTCAAAACACCTATATCTGGGGTGCAACTACACTATACACCACCATATCTTGTATGTCAAGACCTTTTTTCCTGACACCTTTTCCCCAGCCTTTTCGTCTATAGTTGCCCCCGAATTGGGGATAGATTTTGGGGCTGAGACAGGTCTCAAAACTCGCTTTATGCCTCAGCAGTACGTAGGAGAACCTTCGACACTGCTGAGGCTAGAAACATGGGGAAGTTCGTACTGAAGCATCAACGACGCTACTTCCCAACCCGAGCCACAAAAACGACGTAGTCGGCCCGCGACACGGAGACCCAATAACTAGAGGTCCCGATCCGATTGAGTGACTTGTGGCTCCCGAACAGCCTGCACTGGACCGCGCCGTCCTTCTGGCGGACGCTCTCGACGATCGCCGTATGCCCGGCCCATCTGCCCTTGCTCTTGTACCAATACTGGATGAAGTCGCCCGGCGCGACCCCAGATGGATCGATTTCAGTTCCCATGCCCATCGATACGAGCGCGGAGACGACGCCCTTTATGCGCGCGTCGTGCTGTAAAATAAGTTGGCCAAGGCTCTCGGTCCTATTGATCCCGCCTACGACTAACTGCCGAGCGGACTCCTTTGACAACTGGTCGCCCCGCATTTCCTCGACGACCGCCAGCATGAACTGCGAACAGTCGATCTTCTTTGAACTAGCCTTCGAGCCGTAGGTCCAGCCGTAATAGCGACCCGATGCCAGTTGCTTGGCCGTTCTCAATGATTGTGGCTCTTCTTGCATCGGCTGGCAAACAACGAAAGCAGACACAAAACAAAGCAACAGTCCCACACGAAGTAAACTAGTCATCGGTCGCTATTCTGACGCCTGTCGGTCCTCTATTCTTCAGGACGAATTACGCGACCACTTTCACAATCGGCCACAGCCAAGCGAACACGCCGCCAGTGAACACCCCGTAAAGAACCGAACTGATAAGATAGCCCTTCGCTCCCGCCGTCTTGAACCAGATCGAATGCGCGAGCGGGCCGAGGCCGTGCGCCATGAAAGCAAGCGTCATGGCCATGCTGAAGACCGCCATTTGATCTTTTAGCGCTGGCTCCGCGACCCAAGTGACGAAGGAGACGAAAACCCCCACCACGACATAGAACAGGAACGTCATCGCGAGGTTCTTGCCCATGTTGACCTGACCTGGCCAGATTGAAACCACGCCCGTCGGCCCCTTCTTCATTTTCTCTATCATCGCCGGGTCTTTCATCTGCTCCATCGTGCAGAACGGGAACATGTAGTTGCCTGGTGGCGTACCGCCCAGTCCAGTCATGGCTTTTGCCTCGTCGGGCAAGGCTTTGTAGTCGTTTTTATGGAGCGGCGTGGCCATGTGAATGACCGCGCTGGCGAGCCATACGACCACCGCCGATACAAGTATCGGAATCCAGAGTTGGGTTAGGAAATCCATTTTCGTTCACCTAACTATTACAGACGAAACTGCAATATCAAAGGATTTCATGCGCCTCGCGACTACGCGGGACAAGATCCGAATTCACTCCGTGATTTCCTCTCCCCTTGAGGGAGAGGTCGGTGAGGTCCGACGAACCGGGTGAGGGGTATAGAAATTGGGCTCTTCGTCGTTGATGGCAGGAGAAGTCGTCGAGGAGTCCGACCTTCCACCTCCGAAATCATTGAATCAGGTAGCGTCGATCAATGATCGCGGCATTGGCTATAAGCCTTGTTTTGGGGACAAACTTGTATCAAAACATCGCCGACACAAAGCCTCTTGCAAGGCTCGTTGCGAAAGTGAGAGAGATCGGGCAGAAGAGGACGATCGATGTTGAAGTGGGCTTCTTCCTCAATTTAGTAAAAAGGGAGGTACGTTCGCACTCGAAATTCGACAGCGAGCGTGAGATACAGGTTTGCGAAATCAAAGACTCCTGGAAACTCATCTTCGTCGTACCTGAGAAGCCGTTCCCTGAGTTTGGGAAGACGTGGGTCTACTGCTTTAATCAAGACGGCAAAATTTTCAAGGCGGGCGTGGCCGAACCCCGACAGAAATTCGTTGCCATCACCGACAAAGAAGCGATCAAGAAGAACACGAAAATCGAAATCGACTATTGGCTTAAAGAACTATCGATCAAACCTTAGCGGATGCTCCCGTGGAGCCCGCCCTTTTCAGCTGAGCAATCGCGCCAATTGCCGTGGCTGTCGGCGTTGTAGTTCGCGAACCAGTCATAGATTTCCACCTTCGCGTTCGGACCAAAAATGGCAGAAGTAAATTCTTTTGGGCCGTAGGGCGCTTGGGGCACGCCGTTCGGGTTGTACTCGCCGTCGTGTACGCGGAACCAGAACTGGCATTGCATCTTCCCTTCGATACCTGCTGGAATGGTCGCAGAATTTTCAAGACCTACGAGGCAACTGTCCGGAGCCCTCCCCGAGCGCGTCACAAACGTCCCGTTCTTGAACTGCTGCACGACGTCATACGACCCGTCCTCTTTCCTACGAGTATCAACCTTAAAGAAAACATCAAACCGGTCATCGGCCCAAAAATTCCCGCAAGTCCCGGTATCGGGCGAGCCAGTCGCATAGGGCCCGAATTGCCGCGTGGCCTGAGGGGTCAGTCCAAGCGCAAGCGGTAAGGAAATCAAAACAGCCGTCTTAATGAGTGTGGCAAAACGCATCCGTTCCTCCAGCGTGAACTTGATTATACTCCGCGCTTCTGGCTGTCCGACTCAAATGTGTACTCGCAAGCGTATTGCGATAAAATATGGGGCATGTTCGAACTCCTTCACATATTTGCGCACGCACACCAACAAGCCAGGAACCAAGCGAGCGCGGCGAGCAATTCGCGCGCGCTGGATTCAGCCGACCAAGAAATGGCACGCAGGATCGACAGGCTCGAACTTGCTTGCGCAGGTCTGTGGAGCCTGCTTAGGGACAAACACGGATATACGGACTTGGAACTGGTCGAGCCCGTGCGCTCTGTCGATCTCGAAGACGGAACCGTGGATGGACGACTTCACAGGCCAGCCATCAACTGCCCAGCTTGCGGACGCGAACAACTCTCGCGCAACTCGCCCAATTGCAACTGGTGCGGAGTCGACTTGAAAAAGAGCGCACTTTGAACGCTGTAGGACGTTTGTGACAATAGACATTGGGAAACGCATGGAACGCAATACTCAATCTTTCTCGCGGTCGAAGCCAATGCTCATTGCATGCGTGCTCGCGATTGTCGCTTCTACGACCACCGGATGTACAGGGCGACATGATTCTTCTGCGAATCCTCTTCCTGAAGAAACCACACGAACAACACAAGAAGACGCCGAGGTCATTGAAACAGCCTTACTCAGGTTTTTCTCAAACGACGAGTGGATCGAGTCTGATTGGGACACAGGCGAGGTCCTCGTCCTCGATCCAACATGGAAGAAAAGAACAGAACTTTTTTTCGATGCCGTCCAAGGGGACCTCAAGCAGATCGAATATACGGCTAAGAATTCAAAATACAAGGTACATCGTCAAAGAGCGGAACAAGAACTCGGCGCGCTCAAGCCTATTCTCGAAGACGTCAGAGGAACCAAAGAAGTCAGAAGCGCCGGAGAAAGATCGCCCCCTGAAATGCGCCCTTCATTGGTCTCACTGGTCGATGATATGGATGAGCGGATCATCGTATCGGAGGAGGATCCCTACCCATACGATATTTCTCGAAACATGACTATCAAAGACCGTTCAGGGGTGAAAAGAACATGGCGTACCAAATGCTGGATCGGTCACCCACAATACTCCGCTTCAGGGAAGTATGCGTTCGTTCAAGTCGTAGCGCCCTGGTCGATCCATTCGGCCGACATCAACTTTTACTTGGAGCGCGTCGGAGATGATTGGACAGTAAAGTGCGCTGCTGTCACAATCTATCCTTAGTGCTTGCACTGCTGTCGCCTGCGGCGTCAGACCAAGCGCAAGCGGTAAGGCAATGAGAAACGCAACATTGACGATCCGTGAATTTCGCATTTGTCCTCTCGTACTCCTCGATTATACAGGTCCATTGAAGAAATCAATGGACCCCGAAGAAAACTCGTGGCGAATCCCGGTCTGCTCCGGAGAGTCAGACCGGGCCACCCAATTGCAACGGATTACTCTTGCTCGCTTTTGTAGAGCCAAATCATCGCGCCTTGCGGGTCTTTGATCAGGACCATCCGTCCGACGGTCGGGATGTCCATCGGTCCGTGGACGACCTTCGCGCCGAGGGCGGTGCATTTCGCGAGCCTCGCGTCCACGTCGTCTACGGCGAGGAACACCGACCAATGGGGGGGGACGCCCTGCATCTCCGGCGTGTTTGTGCCCATGACGCCGCAGACGCCATGCCCGTCCTTGGTGAGCATGTGGTACTGCATGTTCCCCATGTCCATGCTTGTCGTGCCGAAGTCGAGCGCCTTCGTGTAAGAGTCGATGGTCTTCTGAGCGTCAGGCGTGTAGACCTCGTGCCAAGTGAAAGTGCGCCCTTCATTGAGCGCGTGCTGATCCATTGTTTCGGTAGCCATGGTCATATTCTACTGGTTATCGAGATCGCATGTTTCGAAAAATCAAGGAGGCAGGTTGACCTGCCTCCTTCCCTTGGGCCCCGATTTACTTAGAGGCTACACCCGCGTGAGATTGGCCTTCATGAACTGGCACCACTCGCCGTCGTCGCCCTGTCCGAACGAAGTGAGGGTCCGATGGTTTTTGTCGACGATCTCGATCACGTCGCGATAGTTCGCGGTCTCGCCGTCCTTCTCCATGTGCGGCCCCTCGCAATTAAGGGTCATCGTCTTCCCATCGGCGCTCAGCGTGCCGACGTACTTCCACAAGTGCGAAGACATCGACGCGAACCAGCATCCGCGATATTCTTTGAACGAAACGTCATAGCCCAGTGCGACTTTGTATTCCATCGTCGAGCCATCGGGCATGGCGCCGCGGCCCTCGCCAAACGCCCATAGACCGCCGAGGCTCTTGACGCTCTCCGATCCTGTTGCATTCATCGTCTGCCCGTCCGGCATGGTCATTTCGGTCTCAGACTTCCACTCACCGACGAGGTTTTGGAGCCACGCGTGCTCAACGACGGGCTTCGTGCCCATTTCGATTTCCTGCTTTTCTTTCTGTTCTGTACTCATAGTTGCCTCCGAAGAGTCTGACGCCAATTTACCCTGCCGGCGTTCGCGCCGGTGTCGGGCTCGCAATTTTGAACATTGCTTCGTCAATTGTGCCAAGCACTTTAGACCCAGTGAACGCCATCTCCCACTTTTCCCCACCAGTGAAAGTGACCGTGACTTTGTTCGGGACGTTCGTGCCGCCTGATTTTTTATAATCGGAGTAGTCCACCATCGAGACGCACGTCCCAAGAGAACTTCTCCTAATGTTGACTAGCCGCAGGAGCAGACCGGTCTTTGTGTCGAAGTGCAGTTCTTCGATCGAGTCCGTCCCAGGCCTGAACCCTTGCACGACGACCACCTCTGCCTCACCGACTTTGTCTTTGCCGCTCACGCCTGCGCCTTGGAGACCCATGAAAGCGAATTCGCCACGATACGCGCGACCGATCCTCTCAAAAATGGCGACCGGCTCGCCCCAAAGCGCGTTGCCGCCATAGACGGACTGCTTGCCATCGGAAACGACGGTGTGGCTCCCTGAAACGAGCCTGTATTTGCCTTCTTGGGCCTGTACAAACTCGAGCGGAAGTGTTTCGCTTTTGCCTGTCTCCTCGTTCTTTGAGGTGAGTGTTCCTGTGCGCACGATCATCGCGGGCTCGTCCCCCACCGCCGCGATGTGCTTGCTCATAACGTCGACGAGTTTTGGCGGGTTTTCGAGCCTTTCATGCCGCAACTTGACGCCTTCTGGAACCGGCACGGGCGTCGGTTTTTCATGGCCGTTGTGGCACGACATGCAGGTGACTTCTAACTTGTTGTTAAAGTGGTTTTTGTTGATCTCGCGCTGCATCAAAATCATCTTGCGCGACTCTTCTTTCTTTTCTGTGTCCTTGCTGTAGTCGTTCGGATCGTGGCAGTCCTTGCACTCGAACTTGAGCGAAGCCGACATGAACTCCATCGCCGGGATCAAGTCCGTCGCGGGCACGCCATTGAGGACCTTGATGTTCTTAAACACCTGCTCGCACGTCTGCGGCGAAGTCTGCTGTTGGGCGGAGAGAATGGCAAATGGCAAGACGGCAAGGACAATGAACGATGCGTTAACGTACTGGCGCTTCATGCCGCAGATTATGGAACATGCCGTTTGTCTCAAGGGAGATACCGCACGATCCTGGGCAAAATGCGCCCTTCAAGCAGGCGATTTCCCTTTGCAATACAGATCCTCGCCTGAAATCCGCTGTTTTCAGTCGGGAACCACGACTTCGGGTGCAAGGTTCCTCATGATGGCGCGAACGAACTCCCTTACTGGTGCGCCACTGTTGTTCATCGCGACAATGATCGTCACTCCTTGCTCGGGAAACTGCATAAGCATGCTCCTGAAGCCGGACCGGAACAGTCCTCCATGATAGTGATAGGGGACGCCATTGGGAGCCTCTACATACCAACCATAGCCATATCCGAAGTCACTTCCACTGGTCGGCTTGAATCTTGTCCAGAGTGCATTTGAGTTTGAGACCAATCGCCTCGATTCCAGAGTCCGCACAAATCTCACAAGATCCTTGACCGTGGTCAGCATGCCTACGTCCGCTCTCCCATGCAGATAACTCGAAACGGAATAGCCACGCTCCAACTTCTTCCCGTCATGGCGATAACCTACGGCCTTCACGGGCTGTTTTGCTCCAGGACGCATGAACGTCGAATGTTCCATTCCTGAAGGTGCAAATATCCGACGACGGATAAACTCGCTGAAGTGCTTGCCAGTGATCTTCTCGATCAGAAGCCCCAGAACGGCGTACGCAGGTGAACAGTATTCATGTCTCTCCCCGATGGGAAACAACTGCGGCATGCTGTCAAAGAACTCCAATGTCGTTCGTTCGTCGAACTCCCTCGCTACGTCGCCCCAAGGATAAAAATCCCAATCGTCACCGAGACCCATGCTCATGCCGATCAGATGTTGGACTTCTAAGTCCTTCCACTTTCGAGACAACGGCAGGATTGTTGTGACCTTTGTATCAAGCCTTAGTTTCCCGTCATTCAATAGTTGTCTGATCGCGAGCCCGGTGAATATCTTGGACATTGACGCTACTTCGAACCGAGTCGAGTCTTCTACCAAGCGCTTGGACTCTAGTTCTGCGTACCCGTAATTCGCGTACTTGACCAGTTGAGATCCGCGCATCAAGGCAATCTGCATGCCAGGCACATGATGAGCTTTCATCAGATCGGTCAGTTGGCGGTCAATGGGATCGCCTTGCAGTGCAAACAAGAGTAACGAAGCGGTAAGCATCTAATCACGATGCTACCGAACAGGACTCGCTGTAAAGCAGGATTGAGAGGTTAAACAGGCGCGTCTCGCTAGAATCCTAGCGAGACGCACCTGTCGGTCAACATGGATATCTTAGAAGTCCATGCCACCCATACCGCCGTGCGGATCGCCGCCGGGCATGGATTTTTCTTTCTCTTTCTTTTCGACAACGAGCGCTTCAGTCGTCAGCACGAGGCCGGCGATCGATGCCGCGTTCTGGATCGTCGAGCGCACTACCTTGGCCGGGTCCACGATGCCTTTCTTCACCATGTCCACGTACTTGCAGGTCAAGGCGTCGAGGCCCTCACCTGGCTTCGAGTTGCGAACCTTTTCGACCACGACCGAGCCTTCCAGCCCAGCGTTTTCAGCGATGACGCGAAGCGGCTCTTCGAGCGCGCGTCGAACGATCATCACTCCGGTCTTCTCGTCGCCTTCGAGCTTCAACAGGTCGAGCGCCGACTGGGCCGAAAGAAGGGTGACGCCCCCACCTGGGACGATGCCTTCTTCCACGGCCGCACGGGTCGCCGAAAGGGCGTCCTCGTAGCGGTGCTTCTTCTCTTTGAGTTCTGTCTCAGTCGATGCCCCCACCTTGATGACGGCGACGCCGCCGCTCAGTTTGGCCAGCCTCTCCTGCAACTTCTCGCGGTCATAGTTCGAGTCGGTCGTCTCGATCTGCGTCTTGATCTGATTGATGCGTCCGGTGACTTCCGCTTTCTTGCCCGCGCCCTCGATGATCGTCGTCTCTTCTTTGGTGATGACGATCTTCTTGGCGGTGCCGAGCATGTCGAGCGACACGTTTTCCAGCGTCTGACCGAGGTCTTCGCTGATGAA
>CAYYZP010000369.1:0-3313 GCA_964476165.1 uncultured Fimbriimonadaceae bacterium | reverse complement strand
GCGCTCACGGGCCACCTCGTTTTCAGCACTCTCCACACAAACGACGCTGCGAGCGCCCCCTCGCGGCTTATGGACATGGAGGTCGAGCCGTTCCTGATCGCATCGTCGCTGATCGGCGTCTTGGCCCAAAGGTTGGTCAGGCAAATTTGCCCAAATTGTAAGGACTCTTACACAGCAAACCGGGAGACCTTGATTCGGTACGGGTTCCCGATCCCTGACGAGGTCGGCGCCGAGACTAAGGGTGAACTCAAACTTTTCAAGGGGAACGGGTGCGAAAACTGCAAAGGAACCGGATATAAGGGCCGGACAGGGGTGCATGAACTGATCTCAATGTCCGATGAAATAAGGGACAGCATTTTACACCGCGCCCCGAGCCACGTCATCCGGAACCAGGCCATTGCCAACGGGATGAAATCGCTCCAGACGGATGCGGTGCAGAAGATATTGATGGGTGTCACATCGGTGGACGAAGTTTTGAGGGTGCTTTATGCTTGACCGGAATGCGATGGAGGGGTGGAAATAATGGCGGCGCTGCCAGTAGGACAACCACAGGACGCAGTCGACCGTGTGCTGAGCAAGACCTCAGAGGTCGCAGTCCTGCCGCAGGTCGTGTACAAGGTCATGGAGATGACGGCCTCGACCGATTCCGCTGCTTCGCATTTAGAAAGGGCAATCGTCATCGACCCTGGATTTTCGGCAAAGATCTTGACCCAAGCGAACTCGGCCTATTACGCGCTGCCGCGCAAAGTTTCCTCGATCAAAGAAGCAGTCGCGTATCTCGGATTTCGTTCAGTGCGCCAATTGGCGATGGCGATGGGTGTCTTTGATCTGTTCGTAGGAAAGAACGACAAGGAGTCGATTCGTCGGAGAGGCTGGTGGCGACGGTCGCTTGATACTGCGGTGGGGGCGAAACTGTTGGCAGAAAAACTCGCCGTCGGGAGCGCAGACGAAGGCTATACCGTCGGTCTCCTCCATTATATTGGCAAGACATTGATGGATCGCTCAGAACCGAAGCAGTATGAAAAAGTCCTCGCCCTCGAAGAGCGCGGGGCGACGACCATCATGTCCGAATGTGCCGTCTTCGGGTGCGACCACATCATGGTCGGACAGGCAGCGGCAGCAAAGTGGTCGTTTCCAGAAATGCTCATCGCCGGGCTCGATTATATGAACGAGCCGGAGGCGAACGACCCGCACGCAAAATTGCGTGCCATCGTGGCGATCGCTGATCTGTTTTCTGGGTGGAACATCGAAGGTCTCCCAGCAGACTCCATTGATGCTGAGAGCCTTCAGTGCTGGCCTGCCAAAACGCTGGGCCTAACAAACGTGGAATCCACTAAGTGCGTGTATTCGGAGGCAAGAGAAGCGATCGCGTCCGCCGTGCAGTTGTCTTTTTAGGAGATTAAAGGAGATGCCAGAGAAATTCGATTGGAACAAAGTAGTAAAGGAAGAGCAGACCCCTGCCCCGGTACAACCACAAGAAGCAGCGATACCCCCACCTGCAGCGCAGATCCTCAGTGCGCCGACAGAGGAGTTGGAGTCGATCCTCGAGCAGTTTAGGGAACCAGATGGCTTTGCGGTGGGAGAGGATCCTCACGCAGGTGAAATCTACGTGCCTGCCTACGTGCCCCGTGAAATCGTCGATCCAAGAAAGAACACTGACAAGTACGATCTTGGCGACGCACAAGCGCCAAAGCAGATTCGAAACTACGAAGGCGCATTGCCGATCAAAGACGTCCACATCGACGAGATTCTCCACAAGGCGCACGAGCGCAATGCGTCCGACATACATATTACCGCTGGTCTTCCGCCAATGATCCGACTTGACGGCGACATCGTCGAACTTCCGTATGAGGTCCTCAATGAGAACGAGTCTCGACGGCTCGCCTATGAGATCATGAACGACGACGACCTGCAAAAGTTCGAGCAGACGCACGAGTTGGACTTTGGATATTCCGTCAAGGGTCTTGCGCGATTCCGCGTCAACGTCTATATGCAGCGCAACGCCGTTGCCGCAGCGATGCGCATGATCCCGACACGTATCCCGTCCTTCGAGGAACTCAATCTTCCCCCGATCATCCGCGATCTGGCGCGGCGCTCATCTGGCCTCATTCTCGTGACGGGCCCCACCGGATCAGGAAAGTCCACGACGATCGCCTCGATGCTGGACGACATTAATGAAGAGCGCCAGGGCCACATTATCACGATCGAAGACCCGATCGAGTACCTCCACCAGCACAAGAAGTGCATGGTGAACCAGCGCGAGATGCACAGCGACACATTTTCGTTCCACAACTCGCTGCGCGCGGTGCTCCGCGAAGACCCCGACATCATCCTCGTCGGCGAACTTCGTGACTTGGAGACCATCGAGGCGGCCTTGACGCTCGCCGAGACAGGCCACTTGGTCTTTGGAACGCTACACACGCGCAACGCGCCTGCGACCATTGACCGAATCATCGACGTGTTCCCGGCGGATCAACAGGACCAGATTCGCGTCCTGCTCGCCAACACCATCGAATCGGTGATCTCCCAGCAGTTGCTTCCCAAATTGGGTGGGGGAAGAATTTCCGCGCTCGAAATCATGGTCGGCAACTCTGCGATCCGCAACCTCATCCGCGAAGGCAAGACGCACCAGATGTACTCCGTCATCGAAACCTCGTCCAACATTGGAATGCTCACCATGGACAAGTCGCTCGCCAGCCACGTCAGAAGTGGCACTGTGAGTTACGACGAGTGCATGATGCGCGCTGTGGACAAGGAGACGTTCAGCCGTCTAGCCAAAAACGTCGCCTAAGCCGTCTGTACCCGGCTTATTACGACGTATGCGTCCGGCCCGAGGGCCGTAGACCGGCGCACATAAAACCCTGGGCTCGGTTGAGTCGTCGCATAATGGATGTCGGCGTCATCGAGCACCACGACTCCCAAACCGCCGACTTTGTAGTCCCCCTTTCGCTTTGGGCTACCCAGTTCGGAGTAAGTCACGAAGTACCTGTCACCGACGGCGTTTCTCACTATTCGGACAATGCTACCCGTGCTGGGGTAACTTGGCGGCACTTGCTCTAGGCAGTTTGTAGGTCGATTATGTTTACGATCCTTGGAATTCTTTTATGGCTCGTTTCGCTCGGTTGTCTTCTCGTCATTCTCATCGAAATGTTCAAAGATGCCGTCTGGAAAGGGTTGCTTGGTCTCATATGCGGGCTTTACACGATTTACTACGGTCTGTTTGAACTAGATCACGAACGCCAGACTCTCCTCCTTATTGGATACGTTTTCGGTGGCGCTCTTGGAACTTGGATGCTGAAACTGGGCGCTGGAT
>CAYYZP010000368.1:0-1502 GCA_964476165.1 uncultured Fimbriimonadaceae bacterium | reverse complement strand
CCTCTTCTCTTTCTTCGGGGGGGGCGGGGATTTCTTCTGTTCCTAGGATTTTGCCGATGAACGATTTTTTAGAAACTCCCATCAGAACGGGGTAGCCGGTGCTTACAAACTCGTCGGTGTGCTGGATGAGAGAGAGGTTGTGGGCGAGGGTCTTTCCAAAGCCGATGCCCGGATCGACCCAGATTTTATCTCGAGCGATGCCGCTCTCTTCGGCGATGGCGGCCTTTGTGAGCAAAAATGTTTTGACTTCTTGCACGACGTCTTGGTATTTTGGCGAGAATTGCATTGTGCGCGGGTCTTTGAGCATGTGCATCAGACAGACGAAACAGCGCGCGTCGGCGCAGACCTTTGCCATATTTGGGTCGCTGTGGGCGGTCACGTCGTTGACGACCTTTGCCCCCACCGCAAGGCACTTTTCTGCGACTTCGGCCTTCGACGTGTCTATTGAAACTACTGCGCCAAGAAGGGTCAGTCTTTTGACGACGTTGTACACGCGCGAGAGTTCTTCTGTGGCGCTGACCGACGATGCGCCTGGACGGGTCGACTCTCCGCCGACGTCGATCATGTCCGCGCCTTCCGCGAGCATTTGTTCTGCGCGCGCGATGGCCTTGTCTTCTTGCAAGTAAAGTCCGCCGTCGCTAAAACTGTCGGGCGTGACGTTGAGCACCCCCATGACGGCAGGACGACCGAGTGGGAGCACAAAAGACATTTATGCAGACTTCTGACCGACGAAGCGGTCGTGGAGGGCGATGACGGCGCGACGAAGTTCCGACTCTGGCACGAGGCAACTCAAAGAAAAGTCGCTGTCGCTGACTTGTGTGACCGGAATTTTGTTCTTATGGAGCGTAATCAAGACATCTTCAAACACTCCTGGCTGTTGCATATATTCGTGACCGACGAGGGAGACCATCGTCGATCCTTCCGTCACGCCATATTCGACAGAGACGGCTTTTCCGACGCTGCCAATGAGGCGTTTCTGGGTCTTTGCGGACCGCGACGGTTTGTTCTTTCTTTGAACGACGTACATGACGTTCGCGTCGTTGCCGAGCGGGACGACGAGACTATCGAAGAGTTCTTCGAACGCCGCGAACTGCTCGCGCGGGACGGCGAAACCGATGCTCTCTGCGCTCAGGTCGATCATGTGGAGGTTCGTTCCCTCGGATGAAAGCATCTCGTAGACCTTTGATTGGAACTCGTTCCGGTGCTCGGGGGCGAGGCAATCGAGGTCGAACTGGATATGGACGAGTTTTCCGGTGTGTGTGACGCCCGTCACTCGGCGGCCCGGAAACTTTTCTTTGCTCACGACCTGGGTCCCTGGGTGCTCGCTGTACGTGTTCTTGACCCAGAGCGGCACGTTGAACCGCATGGCGATTTCGGCGGCTCTTGGGTGGAGGACTTTTGCACCCAGGTACGCGAGTTCTGCGACCTCGTCATAAGTCACCATGCTCAAGGTGGGGGCAGACGGGACGAAGTCCGGGTCGGCGGTTTTGACCCCATCGACG
>CAYYZP010000367.1:0-2502 GCA_964476165.1 uncultured Fimbriimonadaceae bacterium | reverse complement strand
CGTCTTCGCCGTCGGTCTCGTCCAACCGCACGTCGATGTAGTCCCCCACCTTGGTCTCAACGACACATCCGCAATAGTCCGGCTGGATCGGTAGTTCGCGGTGCCCTCGGTCGATAAGGACCGCCAGTTGAACGCTTTTCGGGCGGCCCATGTCGATCAGCGCGTCCAGCGCCGCGCGGACCGTGCGTCCGGTATAGATCACTTCATCGACGAGGATGACGTTCTTGTCCTCGACGCTGAATGGAATCTCACTCTTGTCAATAGTGGTCTCGCGATCGTCGTCGCGCGAACCCGTCACGTCTATCTTTCCGCAAGGAACCGTGGTCCCCTCGACCTGGGTCATTGCAAACGCCAGTCGCTTGGCCACGGGATATCCGCGCCGCAGGATTCCGACGACTACCAGGTCGGACGAGCCCTCATTCGCCTCAAGGACTTCATGGGCCATGCGGCCGAGAGTTCGGCGCATTGAGGCGGCATCCATGATGACCGTGCCCATCGCACCGATTATGGCGGAGAACGGTGCCTCTATCAAAGCCCTTTGGCAAGTGCACGGGCCTTTTCAACGGTCTTGAAATGCAGTTTCGCCACGGGTCCAAGAGCCTCCTCGCCCTTCTCCCTGATAATTTTAGCGGCAACACTGTCCACCGTCGGCCCTGCGCCTTTTGGAAGTTCGATTCCTATTTCTTCGCCGAGCCGCTTGAGGCGATCCAGGAACGCCGCCCGCGCAAGCACGCTCGCCGCCGCCACCGCGAGGTCGGACTCCGCTCTCACCATCGACACCAATTGCACTTGCCGGCCCTTTGCCATCAGCGCCCGCCGAAGACCTGCCGGGTCGGCGAACTGGTCGCTGATCACCAAGTCGCACGCCTGCTTGTTCAGAACGTCTTCGATCGCGCGCGCATGACCCCACGCGAGAAGTTTGTTCAGGTTGCCGATCTTCGCGTACAGTTCGTTGTACTTCGTCGGACCGATTACGATGACCTCGTTCGGACACGCCTTCTTGATCTTCTTGGCGAGTTCGTGCGCCTTTTTGTCAGTGAGGGTCTTGCTGTCGCGCACTTCTTCGAGTTCCGAATAGTGCCAAGGTGCCACGAAACACGCCGCGACGACGAGCGGGCCAAAAAAATCCCCCTTACCGCTTTCATCGACCCCGATCCGCTCGGACACTCCGACAAGATACCTGTACTGCTACTCTTGCTCTCCGTAACTCACGTCAGTGATCGCACCGATCTTGTTCACATAAAGGATCGCGCAACGACGGAACCTGACGTACACTAGCGCCCGTTCTTCGATCCGTCGTTGCTCAAGGCCGATATAGACGACAATAAGTTCCTGTATTTTCTGGTCGCGCTCCGGATCGCGGTACGATATCTGGTAGTTGGGATCGCCAAGTATCCGACGCGCGTCCGACTCGCTTGCGCCTTGCAGGCCCTTGACATCGACCTCAAACTGCACGAGTCGATTGTTGACCTCTTCATAGGCCAGCCAACTCACCCCGACAAGCACGGCGACCACCAATATCGAACAGCCATAGGACCGCTTGACCATTTTTCTTTGATCCTTCTCAAGTCAGATTATGCTCTAATCCTCGATAAATGACTATGTAAGGTCACCGTAAATTTTCTGGATTCAATCCCTGTAGTTCCGGCAACACGAAAATTCCGTCCTTTCGCACGAGGTTCCCATCGAACCAAATCTCCCCCCCTCCATACTCCGGTCGCTGGATGCACACTATGTCCCAGTGGACCGCTGATCTGTTCCCATTGTCCGCGTCGTCGTACGCATTTCCAGGCGTCATGTGGAATGACCCACCGATCTTCTCATCGAACAGAGTGTCCTTCATCGGATGCAGGATATAAGGGTTGAAACCAAGCGCCCATTCGCCGAAGTATCTCGCGCCCTCGTCTGTGTCCAAAACCTCGTTCATTTTCTCGGTTTTGTCGCCCGCCATCGCTTCGACCACTTTTCCATCTTTGCAGACGATCCTGACGTCTTTGAACTCTGTCCCTTGATACAACGAGACAGTGTTGTACTGCAACACTCCATTTACTGAGTCGCGCACGGGCGAAGTGAAGCACTCGCCATCAGGAATGTTCCTCAGTCCATAAGACTGCCGCACACCGATGCCTTTGATCGAAAATGAAATGTCGGTCCCCGGCCCTTTGATCTCCACGCGATCGGTCTTCAACATCAGTTCGCGCAACGGCTCTGCGGCCCTTTGCATTCTTGGATAGTCCATCGTACAGACGTTAAAATAAAAATCCTCGAAGGCGTCCGTTGACATTCCGGCCTGTTGCGCCATGCTCGCACTCGGCCACTTGAGCGCGACCCATTTTGTGTGCGGAACCCGCTGTTTGAGAACGACTGGCTGCGTGTAGTGCTTGCTCCACAACGACATCTTTGCATCAGGCACGTCACCAATCTCCATCGAGTTCTCGCTCCCTCTGATCGCGATGTACGCTGTCATTTTCTTCATCTCCTGAAGTTCGATGTCCGCGATGG
>CAYYZP010000366.1:0-9928 GCA_964476165.1 uncultured Fimbriimonadaceae bacterium | reverse complement strand
CTCAGGCGACCCAGGCTACCATTCAAGAGTTGACCCAGGCTTTGAAGGGAAAGGTTGAACCTGAAGTTTGGAACTTTGCCTGGAGAGATGGTAAATCTATGAGCCTTTATGATAGAATCAAGTTTGCAGAGTCTGAATTGAGCGCCTTTGCCGGTCTATTGCAAGAATTCAAAGAATGACCTGCGGAGTTTCGTTATAGGATTGAGAGGCATGGCTGTAGATTGCGATATGCCAATGTGTGAAACCGAGTAGATAAGGTACCAGAAAGATGTCAAACGGCTACGACCCAATCGTCGGCACAGGAGGCGGAAAATCGAGTACCGACTCTTTCACGTTGTCCGTGATTGACAAAAAGACGACCATTCCCCCCGGCAAACAGACCACTCAAGCATTCAAGCTTAAGTTCACTGCCATCGTCCAATTGCAGTACGACACGACGACTAGTTCTTGGAAAGTCGTCTTGAGTTCCGGATCCATGCCGTTTGACACAGACGCCGTGGTCGGTGCAACCATAGATGTTGCCGCCGATCAGCAATGGGAAGTGAAGTGCGAACCAGATTCGGCATTCAAAGGACCGTTCCCGGCGATGATCGCCTTTACGTTTGAAGTTTCGTCGACTGACAGAACAAAAACGACTGAGGGGCAATACGTCGTCACCCGTAGCGAATAATCATCATCGACACCAAATTGGCGTGCGTGCTTGTCAGCCGGTTTGGGAGAGCGCTAATTGATCAGCGCTTGTGGATCGAAGGAGTGGCCGTAAGGCGCGAACGATCGGTGGACGATACAAAAAGCGGCGATGAATCGCCGCACTCCCAAAAGAGGTCGACTCATATCCGTGTATGCTCGGCGCGGGTATGCGGACGGAGCACGCCGACGACGCCCTGTCACTTCTTGTCATTGTAGGCCACACCTATCCCTGAACCCGGATACCAAAACCGGCCCGTGTCCTCGCGAAAGAAGAGGAAGTTGCGACCCGTGCGGTTTGCGAACTCCATCAGTTCGTCAGTGACATGCGCATTGTCTCCGATGACCACGGCGCGGGTCGAGAGAAATGGGGCGACGACCTCAAATTCGCGGCCCTCGTATTCGGCACTATGGTCGCTGTCGTTGATGAACAGATCTATCTCATTTTTGAACTTTCGGAGGGACGCTATCGAATCGCCGTACAGGATCTCGCCCACCTCTGCGTATCGTCCGCTCAGAAGGCAACCCGCCCGCGGATCGATGTCAGTGCCGATGTAACGGCCCTCGTGGCCCTCACTCCGGTTGCGAAGGATTGCGGCAGCGAGGACGCAGGCTCCCAAGCCCTTGTCCACCCCAGTCTCGACGACCATCCGAGGCTTGAGCGCCCTGACGAAGGCATACCAGCCGAGGCGCCTCCCATAACGCGCTACCGGGTCGGACTTGAACCTCAGCCCACTTTCCATCGTGCGCAATGCAATGTGCGCCGCCAGGGCCTCGTCTTCTTCGATCTCGCGGACAAATCCACGGACTTCCTGTGACGGGCGTCCTGTGACCACTGCGACAAACTCGATGAGGTGCGAGACGTTGCGATCAGTCAAATCGTACGTGTAGTTCGTCGTTTCCCGTGACTTGAAGAGCCAACATGTAGCCGAAGAAACGATCCTCCACACGAACGGCAAAGGCAATCGCGCTCGGAACACGACACCGGCCAATCGTCCGAGAACTGGGATTCGAGCGACAGCACGCTTCATGGAACTTGAACCACGCCCATTATGTCAGGTTGCTTGGTGTAAGATCACGTCGGTGAGCGGCCGTAGCTCAGTGGATAGAGCGCTTGCCTCCGGAGCAAGAGGCCGCGGGTTCGAGTCCCGCCGGCCGCGCCAGGTTTTTTTGAGAGAGTGCTTTGCTCTGATTGGAGGGACGCCATTCCAAGGAGTGGAGGCAACCGCCTGGAACTTTTCCCGGTCTGCTCCGTAGAGCCAGACCGGGCCACCCGACAGTGGGTGTGGTTTGCCTCCATACTGCACCATCGAAAAATTGCGAGATGGCTATGCAGTTTGAAACTGAGCAGCCTCCTTTTGCGAAGGTGACGGGGAGGGTCGATCTGAGCCCGGACCAAGTCGCTGCGCTGGAGTTCGTGCCTGAGGTGCCGACATATGGGCGGTGCATTTTCGTCACCGGGCGGGCCGGGACCGGGAAATCGACGGTCTTGAGGCAGTTCGTGGACACCACTCCTTTGAAAACCGTGGTTTTGGCTCCCACTGGGCTGGCGGCGGTGCAGGTGGGTGGGCAGACGATCCACAGTTTTTTCAACCTTCCGCTGGGGCCGCTGGACGACGTGCCGGATACCGTTCCCTTGTTCAAAAAGGGGCAGCCGAAGCGACGGCTGATCGAGGCGCTCGACTGTGTGGTGATCGACGAGGTGTCGATGGTGAGGGCGGACGTGATGGACGCGATCGACTGGTCGCTCCGGCGGAACAGAGATAGGCTGAACGAACCTTTCGGCGGTGTGACGATGCTTTGCTTTGGTGATTTGATGCAACTCGAACCAGTCGTGCAACGAGGAGCGGACGAGGAGATGCTGGCGAGCCGCTATCAAAGCGCGTTCTTCTTCGATGCAAGAAGCATCCGATCTGCGTCGCTCGACGTGATCGAACTGCAGACCGTGCATCGGCACAAAGACGACGAGGAGTTTTTGTGGGCGCTCAATCGTTTGCGCAACGGGTTCACAGACGAACTCGGGCTCTTCAACTCTCGGGTGGGGGCGGACCTGGGGGTCGATGGGGTGGTGACATTGACGGCCACCAACGCGCGGTCCTCGTCCATCAATCTTCATCGCCTTAGCGGTCTACAGGGTGTTGCGACGAAGTATGCGGCGGTGGTGGAGGGCGATTTCGGGAAGGAGACGCCGGCTGATCTGTTGCTGACATTAAAATTAGGGGCGCAGGTTATGTTCATCAAGAACGGTCGGGAGTGGGCGAACGGGACGCTTGGGGTCGTCACGGAAGTTGAGAATGACCGTGCGCGCGTATGGCTGTTCGAAGGCGGGGAGCATTGGGTGGGTCAGGAGCAATGGGAGAAGAAGCGGTACAAGTGGGACAATTTTTCGGGCAGGATATCGAGCGAGCCGATCGGAGTCTTCCGCCAAATCCCTCTCAGACTTGCGTGGGCGATGACAATCCACAAGAGCCAGGGGCTGACTTTGGAGAAGGCGGTGCTCGACTTGGACCGGCCGGCATTTGCACACGGACAGACGTATGTGGCGCTTTCTAGATGCAGGAGCCTTGTCGGTCTTAGCCTGGTTCGGCAATTGACCCCCCGGGACGTGTCAGTATCGGAGCCCGTACAGGCGTTTTTGGCACGTATTTGAACCTGCGTACAGAACAATTACCAGGATTGACACTTTTTCCTCGAAAAACCCCCCTAGCACTTGCGCGATTGGAACGGTCTGTGTATAATTCCCCTGTTGGAGGCTTATTAGCTCTAATGCGAAAACGTGCATTTACATTAATCGAACTACTCGTAGTCATCGCGATCATCGCGATTTTGGCTGCGATTCTCTTCCCTGTGTTCGCCCAGGCCAAGTTGAGCGCAAAGCGCACAGCTGCCTTGAGCAACGTCCGACAGCTTCAATTGGCTGCTCTGATGTACTCAGCGGACAACGACGACAACACAGTCCTCATGCAGAGCGGCTGGTCATTCTTCTATTGGGCAGGAGTGAATGCCACAGCGGACAACACTCTGAGCAACCCGAACCGCGTACTCCGCTGGCCAGAGTTGCTTCAGCCGTACATCAAGAACTACGGTCTGTTCATTGACCCGGTTCGCGGTGACGCGTTCGGCTTCTGGGCCGGCGCACCGGTCGACACCGACGGTAACGGCATTTATAACGACACAGTCCGATCGTTCCGCAACCAGAACGGTCGCCCTATGTTCGGCTATAACTACATGTTCCTCTCCCCGTGGAACTTCTGTGACTTCAGCGAATCTCGCTCCTATTCACAGGCTCTAGATCCGGCATCGACGATCCAGTTCAACTCAGTGCAGTTGTTCCATATCGACCAGACCCGTGGTTACTTCATGAGCAACCCTCCGGGAATGTGGCCGATCATGGCTCCTCACGAGATCTACTGCATCGTTTGGACGGGCGTCGACGGATCAGGCAACTGGTCCCGACTCAACCCGCCCGACGATCCGGAACTCATCGGCAAGTATGAGGCCCAGTCTTATATGGATCCAGGCGACGGTGGCGTCCATTCCTTCATGGATGGTCACGCCAAGTGGCTGAAGGCTGGTAAGTCTGCTCAAGGTACCAACTACATGTCAGTCGACCACTACTACTTGGATCCGTTGCTTGTTGGTGGCGCAGTCATTCAGGACTGGACCGACTATGCATGGGACCTTGACGATCAGAACTACTGCGACGGCGCGTTCTTCGCTCCGTGGACAGTACAAGAGGGCTGCCCGTAGACTAACGTCAGTAATCTATGGTAACTTCTAGTACCAAGATGAAAAAACTGATAGCAACGATCGTTTCACTGGGTGTGGTTGGCGCCATTCTCGGGGGTTGCGGAAGCGGGATCACCGAAGAAGCCAAACCAGCTCCTCCGGTAGCGGCTGAAAAGTCGAAGACGAAGACTGGCGGTGACGCTGGCGGAGGCGGGATGATTCCCGACTTCACCGACGACAAAGGCACCGGCAAGTAGCCCGTTGAAATGAAAAGAGCGGTCACCTTCGGGTGGCCGCTCTTGTTTTAAGTCGCCTACTTCAAGGCGTCGGGTGGTCCGGGCACGTTACCAAGGTCAGCCCGTCACCCAATGCGTAAACGGCATGAGTCGGGCAGGTTGGCGTTCTCTTGATAAAGGCAGGTACGAGGTCGCCCATTGCCGGAGCCGCAGAGGATGGCTGCTCTGTATCCATGATCCATTGGTGTTTGGCCGCTTCCAACTTCTGCTGGTTTGCGAAACAAGATGTACGGTTCGTGTTAAGGCGAGCGGTCATGAACTGGGGGACGGCTATCGACAAAAGGATGCCGATGATCAGAACCACGATCATGATCTCGACAAGGGTAAATCCTTTACTTCTCATTACAGAGCCTGTAAATAGTTTTTCCACGCCAGGCTCTCTTGTATTCCAGCAACGTTGCTGGGTTTCGCCTTACGGTTCGCTCTCGAGCCGTTCTAGAAGGCCGCTGAAGGGCATAGCCCCCAGATCGCCGTCCTTGCGGTGCCTAACGCCCATTGTGCCCTGCTCTACGTCACGGTCGCCCACGACGACCATGTAGGGCACCTTCATCCTCTGGTTGTCCTTGATCTTGCGGCCCAAGGTCTCGCGCCTGTCGTCCACATCGACCCTGTACGGCCGATCCAGGGCGTATTCCATTGGCGAGAAAGTGGTCATCTCGCCGACCGGCTTGTAGTCCTTTCTCTTGAAGCCGGTGAGGGCCTTGTGGACCTCCTCGGCGTAGTCGTTGTGCCGGTCTGCGATCGGGAGGACGGCCACTTGCACAGGCGCTAGCCAAAACGGGAAGGCTCCAGCATAGTGCTCGGTGAGGAGGCCGATCATGCGCTCCATCGAGCCGAAGGGGGCGCGGTGGATCATGATCGGGCGGTGAGGCTTGCCGTCCTCGCCGATGTACTCGAGGTCGAAACGCTCGGGCAGGTTGTAGTCCACCTGGATCGTCCCCATCTGCCACTCTCGCCGTAGGGCGTCGCGGATGAGCAGGTCGAGTTTCGGACCATAAAACGCTGCGTCGCCGACTGAGATGAAATAGTCCAGTCCGATCTTCTTACAGGCGGTTTCTATAGCCTCCTGGGCCAGCCTCCAATTGTCGTCGTGACCAACGTACTTGTCGCTGTTCGGATCTTTGGTTCCTAGCCGGACGCGAAAGTCTTCGAGACCAAGTTTCTTGAGCACCAACTGGGTTAGTTCGACGACACCGATGAACTCGTCGAGCAACTGGTTAGGCGTGACGAACAAGTGCGCGTCGTCTTGAGTAAATCCACGGGCCCGCAGGATGCCTGTCACTTCTCCGCTCTGCTCGTAGCGATGGACGGTGCCGAACTCGGCGTAGCGGATCGGGAGGTCGCGATACGACCTCATGTGGGAGGCGTACATCTCGACGTGGAACGGGCAGTTCATCGGCTTGAGAATGTAGGTCTCCTTCTCTTCGTCCTCCATGAACGGGAACAGTTTTTCCTTGAAAGTGATAATGTGCCCCGACTTCTCGTAAAGTTTGATGTTGGCGATCTGGGGAGTGATGACAGGCTGGTAGCCCCGTTTGATCTGCTCTTCGCGCAGGAATGCGGTCATGGCCTCTCTGAGGGCCGTTCCCTTGGGGAGCCAGAGCGCTAGTCCAGGCCCGACTTTGGGGCTGAACATGAAAAGCCCGAGTTCTTTGCCGAGGACGCGGTGGTCGCGCTTCTTGGCCTCTTCGAGGAAATGCAAATGCTCTTCAAGTTCTTGTTTAGTCTCGAAGGCTGTGCCGTAGATGCGGGTGAGTTGCTTGTTCTTGGCGTCGCCTCGCCAATAGGCGCCCGCGAGCGACATGAGTTTGAAGTGCTTGATCTCGCTCGTGGAACCAACGTGGGGACCGCGACAGAGGTCGATGAAGTATCGTTCTTTGCCTTGCTTATCGGTCGCCTTTTGCTCGAAAAACGAGACTTCTTCGCCTTCAGGGATGGCTTCGAGAAGTTCGAGTTTGTATAGGACAGTTTCTTCGCCCTGGCCGAGGGTGCATTCGTTGAGGATGATGCACTTGGCTTCTTTGCGATCTTTTGCCACGCGCCGGACGATGGGCATGTTGAGGTTGCCGAGTTCGCGCATGCGCTGCTCGATTTTCGGGAGGGCGTCCTCCTTGATTGGGGCTGGGAGGTCGATGTCGTAGTAAAATCCAGACTCGATGGGAGGGCCGATGGTGAGTTTTGCGCCTGGGAAGAGTTCAGTGACGGCCTGGGCCATCAAATGGGCCGCAGAGTGGCGCAACCGATAAAGCCCTGTCTGCTCGTATGCCTGCTTTTCTAAAGTTTCGATCATTTGTGACCCTCCCAAACAATGGGAACTGGTTGTGACCCCCGGTTGGAGGTGGAACGTTTTGACGCGGCATCGGGTCTAAACGTTACGTGAAGCGTACCTTCCTTGTTCTGACGGTCCTGGCGGGCTGTCTGGTGCATGCCGACGGCCTGATGGCCGCGCGCGGTTTGATGGCCTCGGTGCTTGCAGAACTTGCAACCCACACGACCGTGACTTTTGAGATGACTGGTGTGCTGATCGACGAGGGCAACAGCCGACCGATTTTTTCTACAATTACATTTGACACGGCGGTAATTGATGGCCAGAGCGTTACGAGGCTCGAACTTTTGGAAACGATCGATGGGCTGCTCGTGAGCCGAACGGTGGCTGATGGAACACGGATGTGGTCATACGATGTGGCCAGCAACAGTTACAAGAGTTCAAACTATGCAACAGAAGCGTTCGCTGGGAAAGAACGCGATCGGCTTTTTCGCTTGATGGCACTTCGGACAAAGGACAGCACGACTTTTTTTGAACGTGTCCTGAACGACACTTATGGAGGCAGGGCCCCGTTAGTCGTCTCCAATTGGACGCCTTGGAGGCCCAACTCGACCGTTTCGATTTCGGGCAACAACGTCATTTGCGGATCGTTGCAGCCTTTTACGAACCAGTTGACCTACGTCATCAAAGAGGAAGAGGGGGGGGTTCTCATACTGCTTGGAGCGGACTATTACGAAGAGTCAGTCATTTCAGGTCGGACTCGGACGGTGCATTGGCAGTTGAGGGTCAAGTCTTATGAAATTCCTGAGGGGGTCTCGTTTGCGTTCGTGCCGCCAGCCGGTTCTCGGGCGGTCGCTGCCGGAGAACCCGGCGGCGGATAGGATTTTTGGGCTCTGCCACAATTGTATGGCTTCGTGTCCAACTCTGACGACCCTTCCTTAGAACACCCGCTTAAGACCGTGTGGAGCCTGGCCTGGCCAGCGGTCGCGCTCAATTCGTTGCAGACATTGAACGGCCTTCTCGACAACTTTTTCCTCAGTTACGTCGGGACGGCGGCGCTGACGGCGGTCGGGGCGTCGATCTCGTTCGTGTTCCTGTTCTTTTCGATGAGCATGGCACTCGGGACGGCGGCTACTGCGATCGTGAGCCGGGCGTTTGGGGCAGGCATCCATGAAGAGTCGCAGGAGGCGAACAGAAAGTGCCTGAGCCTGTCGATGTGGGCGGGGGTGGCGATGTTCTTGATCGCCGTGCCTGCAGGCTTTGGAGCGGCGCGGGTGTTGGTCGCGGACTCGAACCCCGAGTCGCAACGGCTGTTCGTCGTCTATGTTTCGCTTTTTGCTGCAAGTCTTCCCGCGATCTTTGTCATCCAGAGCCTTGCGGGGTCGTTGCGCGGGATCGGTGACACGCGCAGTCCGATGGTGATCAGCGGTTTTCAGATCGTGCTGCACATTTTGTTGAATACTGTCCTTGTTCTGCCGACACGGACGGTGGGGGCAGTCGTGATCCCTGGGTTTGGGCTCGGTCTTGCAGGTGCGGGAATCGCGATGGCTGTGAGTGCGTGGGTGAGCGCAGCGATCTACGTTTGGTGGAGCGCGAAGACTCCATTGAGGACTCACGTTTCATGGCGCTTCCCTTCATCGGAATGGATCGTTCGAATCACTCGAATCGCGATCCCTGCGAGCGTGATGTCGATCGTGCGTGTGACGTCGCTCGCGGCGTTTACCATTGTTTTGAAGAACTCGTACGATGCCGCGCACGCACAGGGGGCGCTGCGTCCGGGGTTTTCGATTGAGTCTTTCGCGTTCATGCCTGCGTTCGGGCTCTCTGTTTCTGCTGCGGCACTTGTGGGGCAAAGCCTGGGCATGGGGCGACCTGACAGAGCGGAAATCCTTGGCTGGACGGCGGCGCACCAGGCGGCGATCGTGAGTCTCGTGATTTCCGCACTGCTTTTCATTTTTGCCGACCCGATCGCGCACACGATGCTCGCCGGCGATCCTGCCACTGCCGATATTGCGGCGAATTTCACGCGCTATATCGCTTCGACCGAAGTGCTCTTCGCTTACGCGATGGTGTTGATTGGAGCGATGCAGGGCGCGGGCGACACGAAGCGCCCGTTGTGGCTTTCGATTGTCAGCCTTTGGTGCATGCGTGTGCCGATGGCGGTGGTCTTCGCTTTGTCGACCATTAGCGTCTTTGGGGTGTTCTCGTTTTCTGGGCTCGGAATGGGGTCAAACGGGGCGTGGCTGAGTATGGCAATTACGCAGGCGGTGCAGGGCATTGCCGCAATTTGGCTTTTTAAAAAGGGCCTGTGGAAAACAGTCAAGGTCTGACGACTTCCATCGTGTTAGACTCGTATAAGAACTCATGAATGCCTCGCACCTACATTTGTTCGTCAATCACTTTCCGTTTGCGGGCTTTCTGTTCGCGTTGCTCGCGTTGCTCTGTGGATGGTGTTTCAAGAGCGTTGCGCTCAAGCGTTTTGCGCTCTGCACGATGGCTTTGGCGGGCGCGATCGGAGTTGTCGCTTATTTGAGCGGAACAGCGGCGGAAGAAAACGGTTTTGGAGAGGGGTTTGCGTTTCAAGCGGAGGTCGAACGGCACGAGAAGAGCGCGGAGACGACGTGGATCGTTGGGATCGTTGCCGGAGTGATCGGGCTCGGTTCGGTGGTTTTGACGCGACGGATGAACGATGTGCCTGGGTATTTCATGGTTGCGAGCACGTTTGCGACTCTCGCTTGTCTGTTCTTTTTTATGAAGACGTCAAACTTGGGCGGGCAGATCCAACACCCCGAGATCAGGGCGGACTCGATGACGAAACTGATCAATCCGCGGAATTGACGGCAAGGACTGCTTTTATTGCACGCACGGTCTCTTTGACGAGGTGCGTCCTGATAATTTTTGCACCTTTGAGTTGAGCAAGGACTTGCAGGGCGAGAGTCGCCTCTTCTCT
>CAYYZP010000365.1:0-6639 GCA_964476165.1 uncultured Fimbriimonadaceae bacterium | reverse complement strand
GGGGGTAGACGTGACTGCAAAGGCGTATGCGAAGTGCCTTGAGCCGAAACTTCTCAACGGGATCGCGCTCGACGACCGGGCGACGAACTGGCTCGTTTCGACGCTCTCTCAGACGAAGCCCAAAGACCTTGCGGCGTATGTCAACAAGAGCGCATCGGCATTGGCGGGATTGGTGAAGTCCGATCCGGAATTTGGGCCGGGACAGGTCGTTGCAATGACCTCCGCGATGCTCAATCAGGACGATGCCGCGGTGCGAATGGCGGCTGTCAAAGTCCTGCAAGCCGTTCCCGCCGACATGCGCACATCGTTCGCGAAACTCGGCGGTCTCGAAGCCTTGCGCTCCTTGCTCACATCCGGCAACGAAGCCGAAGCCGCCGCCGCAGTCGATCTCTTCATGCTCTACCCGCTCGACACGACAAAAAACCTTCTTGGCGCGTCATGGGAACAACTCCCGACTGATTCGCTGAAGGCTATAGCAAGAAAGCACTTGGGAATCGGGGAATAGTGGCAACTCTCCGTTATACTTGCGCAATGAGACGCATCATTTCAGCGTTTGCAATCGGGCTTATTGCCAGTACGGCGATGGCTCAAGAGAACTTCCCTGGCACGAACCTGCCGATCACGATGCTGCCCTCGGAACTTACCGCCGAATATTGGCCGGTCAAGTTGAAAGAGCAGAGCAGCGGCATCTTCGGCGACTGGTCTATGTCGATCACCTTGTCGAAGTTCTCGTGGCCCTTCGATGCCGTCGTGCTCTTGCCAAACCGCGCGCGTTCCATAGACCTCGTACATGAGGCGCGGGAAGAGCGTGTCCTGCACCAGTGTGGATTTTCCGCTACCGCTGACGCCAGTGACGCACACAACAGCCCCAAAGGAAACGCTACATCAATATCCTTGAGGTTGTTCCCCCTCGCCCCACGCACGATCAGCCAGTCAGCGGACATGTAGACGAGAAGATACCTGTTTATGGATTCTGTTAGAGAGCCCGCGGGCGGCAAATAGGTTCACTTCCAGGGCCACAGACCGGCTCAATGGGGCACTTTCTACACTGTACTTGCCTGGAGAACGGTCATATTCTCGCGAAGCACTCCTAGGTGTACGCATGAAAAGAAACTTGCATTTTCCTAAGAGATCTAGTAAGATTCGATTTGCGGTTTCACTTTATGGGATATCGCTTGATTTTTCTTTTAGTTCGGAGGACCGTACAGTGAGTGATATATCGGAGCACATGTGCTTAGGCTTTAGGGCACGAGCGTTGGCTAAAGTAGTGGCTTTTTACGCTGTGAAAGCGTGTCGTCCTAAGCGATTGGCAACAGTCATCGCTATGCTTGTGCTCCTGGTTTTCGCGCCAGGGTGCGGTGGATGGGGCTCTGCGGCGGATGATCCGATCACAGACTTTTTCACAGCGACCAACGTCGTTGTCAATCCAGAAGTACGAGTGTTGCCCGAAGACGGCTCGGTTGTGATCTCAAATTTGACCGCTAATGGATTGACCTTGTCAGGCGCAGTTCCAGCCTTGGTGCCAGGATCCGTCATTGTCAGCGGAGAAGGCGCGGGACTGATGCGCAGGGTCTTGTCGGTCGAACAAGTTGGCGATGACACGATACTAACGACCGAGGACGCGACTTTTGAAGACGTCTTTGAGAGCGCAGACATCCGGTTCAGAAAATCCTTCACTCAAGACGACATCGAGTCGTTCGTCATTGCCGGGAACCCAGTGCCACTGGCATCGGGCGGGCCCGGACGCGGTCCAATTGGGAATCTGACCCAGTTCCCGATCGACGTGCCGGCGTTCACGATCGCGCAGGATATTCCTGATGCCAAGATTTTCTTGTCGTACTCGGCGACCGGCATCCTCGAATTCGGAATTGAAGGAATCATTATCGTCGACCGAGAAGATCGATTGACGCGGGTCCAACTCGTGCTAACTGCCTTGTATCGAGGCGCGTTTTCTTGCAAGACTGGATTTGAAGTCGATGTATTTGAGCCGATCGAGAAAGGCCTTTTCACGATAATTGGTAAGCCTCGAAGAATTGGTCAGGTGGGCATAGTTCCGATCATGCTTCTTCCCGTGCTCTACGGTCAGACGGTCGTGAGCGGATCCGTCAAGGCTGGTCTGGAGGCAGGAGGAAATGGAGAGTGGGGCGTCAGTGCAGGCGTCAATGCCACGAGGCGCGCTGACGGTGGATTCGACTTTGAGCCGGTCTTTGTCCCTGGCTCAAGCGGCCTTATTGAAACTCCGAATTTCTTCGGGAGCATGGCGTTTGGGGTGTCGCCGTGGCAATTGGAATTGCAGACGAGCCTCAATGCCATCATCGGTCCCGTCTTTAAAGCCGATCTCCCAAAGTTCGCGTTTGAATTGAAGGCAAAGGTGCCGCAGAACACGGTCGATGTCGAAATCAAGGCCATTTTCGCCGGCTCGGCTGGCGTCCAGGCCGGTTTGTTCTCGGCGACGCTCCCGATATCCAATGTTCAGTATACGATAACGGAGTTCTCTCTCTTCAAGCGCACCTTTGAAACGGGAGGCACAGATGTCGAGATTCGCTGAGTCGGTGGAATTGCCGATTCGCTGTCTGCGATTCATTCGGAGAATCTTTGCGTCCATCTTGCTCGTCGCAATCGTTCTCGGATGCGGCGGGCACGGTTCCGGCACTGGATTGGGTTCTGCTGGTAGAGGCTCATTGAGTGTCACGATTCATTGGCCCGCCGGCTCGCGCGTTATCCCCGAGGCCACGAACAGCCTCCGGTTCAAAGTAACGGTCCTTATGCCGATTGGCGGACCTGAGGTAGCGAACGTCGTGGCCCCGCGTCCTGCTTCGGCCACCAGCACGGTTCAAATTCCTGACCTTCCATCTGTGAAAGTAGCAATCTCCGTATCGGCGCACGCAAGCACCGACGGCACGGGTGCGGTCCTCGCTATCGGCTTTGGTGAAGTAGACCTTATTGCGAACGCCAATACTCCTGCCCAGATAGAACTTCAAAGCGCCATCGTGAGGCTGGATATCGAACCAGACAGTGCGAACCTATCAATTAATCTGTCGATGGGCCTTACGGTTAGGGCATTCGATGCAAACGACTTCCCGGTCGTCGTAGATCCTTCGGCTTGGGAGTGGAGCATCGTCCCAGGCAATGTGGCGTCGCTGTCGCCATCCGGCGCCTCCGCCACCGTTACCGGAGTAGCTATAGGTTCGGCCGTCGCTTCTGTGACGCTCTTGGAGGCGGGCTTAAGCGCGTCGGTTAACGTGATCGTCTCTGAGGAACCGTGCGAAAACATAAACGCGACTTACGGCGGAGACATCTTCGATGTGACGAATGGTCTAGACTTGGGTGTGGCGGTGGCCGTGGTTTCGACGGTCGATTGTCAAACAACCATCACAATCTTGGACCAATTCTTCAACCCAACCGGGATACGATTCATTGGTACCATCGTCATTGGAGGCGGGTTTATTGGAAGTTCGCCTGATGTTGAAGGAGACGAAGTCGGGGGCACTATCACCTATGATCCAGAATTTCCTTTTGGGAGCTTAGACCTCCACTGGTTTCGCATAGATTCCGAACCAACTCTCCGTTTTTTCATGGAACGGATTCTTGATCCCCCATAATCTGATCGGTACTAAATCTTAGTTTTCCGACTTCACCAAAGGAGGCGGGCGGGCGGTTCGTGCGGGGGGAATCAAACTTCCGGTCCGGGTGGTCTCCAAACTCCGGTTTGGGGGTTTCTGACTGCCTCCCAAGGCCCAGCGGCTGATTCCAAACTGCCGGAGGTCGAACTGCTACCCCGATACGAGTTTGGGGCGGCACGGCAACCGATCAACTAGCCATTCTGGCAAACTGCTCAGACAGATGCCAACGGGGCTTTGAGGAAAACCTCGAAGCCCCGTGAGCTTACTCCCAACCCAAGCCTATGGCTTGATGCTGATCAGAACGTCGTGCGTCGTGCCGTCATCGAGCGTGGCCCGGATGATGTACGTCGCACCCATCTGATAGGTCGCGTTCGTTTGCAGGTTGTAAATCCACTGCCAATCGGATGAACCGGTGAACCGGAAGTAGATACCGTTGTCGCCGCTCGCACCGGAGTCCCCCACCGTCGGATCGCCCGAGGGCGATGCGCCGGACTGGAAGAGCACGCGGATCGAGTGCAGGCCCGTCGAGATGATCGCACCGTCGCAGTCTCGCAACTGAAACTTCACTGGCACGGTCCGACCGCGCTTGATCAGTGTCGTCTTTGTGTTGGAGAGCGGCGAGAAGAACCCGATGAAGTCGTAGACGATGCGCGCCTTGACAAGCACCGGTACCGACGTGCTGAGCGGCAAGAGCCCACTGTGGCGGAGTGTCGGATCGTCTGTCGCGGTCAAAGTTACGGTGACTTCTGCAAGTCCTGGACCGATAAGAACGACTTCTGTCAAGTCCGCCGAGACCGTGACGGGATCGCCGTCAAGATCGTTCGTCGTGACGCCAAAGTAGTCGAGCAGGTCCGCTTCGTTCGTCGGAAGCGCGACTGTGCGCTGGAAGTTTCCGTCCTCTTGGCAACCGATCAGGTCCCCGAGGTTTTTATCGGCATAGGCCGTGAACTCCGGCGCTCTGTTGCGGAACAAGTGGACCTTGACACTTACGATCTTCGTGCCTTGCATCGGCTGGAGCGGATCGCATCCGGGGACGTTGATGAGCGCGTTGCGCGCGCTCGGATCGTCCGTCGCCATAAGGGTGACCGGGAGTTCGACCCATTCGTCGCCTGCGGAGGAGCCTGCTGGGAAGACGAACGTCAAGTTCGTCTGGCTGAGAGAGATTGGGCCGACTGAGTCATAGATGCCGTTGTTGACATCGGAGTCGTCCGCAGTTGGATCGAACTGAGCCACACTGATCGTCGCGTTGTACTCGTCCGTGCCGTTGAGGGCGATCGAACCCAGATCGAGGACTTCGGTCCCTGCGGTGATGGTGGGGGCAGAGTTCGTCATAACCTCGAAGGTCGCGCTGACGATTGCACTTGCGCTGCCCAAACCTGCGAACGGCCAGAGGTCGATGCAGTGGTGGTCAGGGTCTTCGAGTTCAAACCTTGGATAAGGGTTGTCGAGTGCGGAGACAGAGACAGGGACGCTAGGAGTTCCCGCGCTCAGGACTGCGCTCGTTGGATCGAACATGAAACCGCCCGCATCTATCGGATCGCCATCGGCGTCGGAATAGCCGACACCGAGCATAGCCTCGGTTACAAGGATGCTCACTGAGCAGACCATGTCTGTCACGTAGTAAATCCCGGATACAGAAAAGTCTGTCGCTGTGACGACGGGGGGGGCGTTGGTCGGCACGTCTTCGAGTTCGACGCTGACCATGACGATCTTTGGCTCGGCATTCATCGCGACGAGCGGGTCACAATGTTCGTCGTCGCGACCGCTCGGATCGTCAATGGCAACGAGGGTGAAGAAGGCTTCTGGCGCGTCGGAGGTGAGCGTGATCGTCTCGCTCATAGAACCGCCTTCGAAGGAATAGGTCACGGGATCGACATCCGGGTCGCTTGTCGAACCGAACATGTCGGGCGTCACGGTGACTTCAAGGGAATCTCCCACGTTGCAGATCGTTCCTGAAACGATGTCGCTCGCAGTGATTACGGGCGCTGCGTTGACGGGCTGCGTGTGGACGTCTGCCGAGAGCGATACTGTAACGGGTGCCGCTGTTGCACCGTGCGAGTCGACGGCTTTGAGCGTAAAACTCTGGCTCAACGTGCCCGCGCTCAACGTGACGATCTTGCTCGTCGTGTCGTCGTCGAAAGCAAATGTGACCGAGTCGCCTGCGTCTGGGTCAGAGGCGGAACCAAATGTCGAGGGCGTGACGGTTTCGGAGTAGTTTCCGTCGAGAGAACAAACGTCGCCGCGATCAACGTTGGCCGCTGTGATCGTGGGCGGATTGTTCGCGAGAACATAAGTGGCGGTTACGGTCGTTGGAACGCCGCCAGCACCGGTGTTCGGTGCGCCAGTGACAAAACTACCGAGGCCCGTTCCTGCGCTGAAGACGAAAGAACTAACTGCCGACGAGCCAGCGGTGACGCTCGCTCCAGTCAAATTGTACGTGTTCAACCCGACCACTCTTGTCAATGGAAACCCGAAAGTCATCGTCAGAGGGCCGTGAGTGTGCACACCTACTGTGAAGTTGGAGGGAGCGGCACCAATGTTGGAACTGAGCGACGGCGTGCTGAACGTCGTGGAATATGCGGCAGCCGCGTGCGCACCACCAGGAGAAGGCGAGTTGCCCGTTACAGTAAAACTTGTCGCTGCAGGAACTCCTGTTGCGGAAAACCGGACGTTGTGGACGCCGATGTTGCCGTCGAAGAACGTCGCGGTCGCCGTGCGACCGGAAGTCATTCCCATCGCCAAGGCAATGAGTTGCTTGTCTTCTGCTTCGACTGGGACGGTGTAGTTGACGACGAACCCGCCGTACTGGTCTGCTTGGATCTGAGTAAAGGCGAAGTCTCCAACGTGCTCGCCGGTCTCAGGGTCGTCGATGGAGATGCTGAGATCGACCGTCTCGCCAGGCTCGAAACCCGTGCCCGTGAGAACCGCAATCTCGCCGGGGAGATAGTCGTCCTTGTCGCTGGTCAGGACCTTGCCGTTGCCCATGTCCCAGCCGAGATGGGTCAGCGGCGCGCCG
>CAYYZP010000364.1:0-3673 GCA_964476165.1 uncultured Fimbriimonadaceae bacterium | reverse complement strand
AAACTTCTCTATCGCTTTCGCAACGGCAGAATTGATCGAAGCCTGATCTGTGACGTCGAGGGTCGTGGTCAAACAGTTCTCCGAAGACAAATCCTTGATTGCCTCCAACTTCCTCGCTGTAGCGACGACCTTCTCGCCGAGGCGCGACAACTCCTCGCAAAGGACACGACCAAACCCGCTAGAACAACCCGTGATAAACCAAACTCTACTCATGCGTTACAGGCTACCAACTGCGACGTTTGTGAGATGGGTATTGCAGTCGCAGAAGGGACGACTATTCACCCTCTCCCTTGCCCTCCCCCAAGGGGGAGGGAATCTTAGATCCCACTCGATCGAAGGAGCGTTATCCATGGCACAACTTCATCACTTTCGTTTCCAGAGTTCTTGCAAGAGGACCGCCTGGCCGCCGTGGTAGGACTCGTGTTGGATCACGTGGCCGAACACCCAGCGCAGGGAGAACTCGCGGGTTGTTCTCTTGATTATTGTTTCTGGCGGTCCCCACCGCTTGATGCTTTCCAAAGTGCGTGCGCGGATGCGATCGTGCATATCGAAGTACCACGACAGGGGCTGACGGTGGGGGATGGGCCAGATTCCTTTGTCCTGATCGGTCTCCGCGTCCATCAGTAGTTTCATCTCTCCAGGGTCGGGGGTCAGCCCGAGCGCGAAGGTCTCGAACCAATACACCTCGACCGCCGCGATGTGCAGGATCACCCCACCGACGCTGTGCGCGTTTTCGTGCGGCTGCCACACGATCGCTTCCGCCGGCAGGTCGGGATCCATCTCGCCGCGCCACTCGCGCGTGCCGTCCTGCATGATCGCCCAAAGTTGGCCGTATGGGTCTTGGTATCCGTCGAGCGGCGCCACGTCGTACGTCATGCCACCAGGATACGCCACGCGATATACTGGCTGCATGTTTGGAGTTGTCGCACGATGGGAGTTCGACCCGAAGAACGAGGCCGAACTCGTTTCCGTTTCTGAAGTCCTGATGAAGGACCTGCGCTCCTGGCCCGGGGTCGTCAGCGCGATCGACATCAAGGTCGCGCCCGGCGCGATCCTTTCTGTCATCACCTATCAGGACGAGGCGACTTACAAGGCGCTCATCCAAGACCCGAACGGGCCGTTTGAAAAAGCCGCCAAGGAGCACGACATCGAGCGCATCGCGCGGTGGGTCTGGTCCGAGCGTGGCGAAGTAATTTAGTCTTCTGTTCCCGGTCTGTCCCAATTGCACCGAGATCAGACCGGGCCACCCTGCCGTCCTCTTCTTTTTTTGTCCACGAGAGATCCGATCCGTATCCCAATGAAGAACGCGCCAACTGCGAGCCAGATACCCATTCCCATGACCCACAACGGCCCCTGGTCGCTTTGGGCATAGCACGACGTAAGTGCATGGGGATCGTTGCGATACTGCTCGAGGCACGACTCACGGCCCTCCCTGTAGACATCTACAGCCGTGACGACAAGCCAGCACAAGACTGCTAGCGCGGCGGTACTCCCGAATACGATTCCCGTCTTTCCTTTCAAACCAATATAGTTTAGCGGCGAAACTATCGAGTTCTTGTTCCCGGTCTGCCCGTGCTAGTCAAACCGGACCCACCCTTTTGCTTGCGGGGTAAAGCGGCAAGATACCATAGCCAACGGCAATGCCCTAGTTCAGGGGTCCGTAAATTGAGGGTCGCCTGCGGCCCGAAGGGCCAAGATTCTATAGCCAGGGGCAACGCCCCTGGTAAGAGCGTGCAATGAGGGGAGCCCTGAAGGGGCGGAATCTTCATGCCTTCAAGTAGGATAAGAGGGTGCCGCAATCGCTCTCGAACGTCCTGGTCCACCTCGTGTTCAGCACGAAGAACAGAACCGAGTGGCTGACACCACACATCCGCGAAGAACTGTTACCTTATTGTGTCGGCGTCCTGAAGAACCAAGGATGCCCTCCTTTGCAGGTGGGGGGATACCTCGACCACATTCACCTTTTATTCTCTTTATCGAGGACGATTTCAATTTCCACGATTGTTGAGGAACTGAAAACGGGTTCATCTAAGTGGTTGAAGACAATGGGGGTTCCCCATTTTGCTTGGCAGAACGGCTACGCCGCGTTTTCCGTGTCTCCACACGACGTGCCCTCCGTGGTCAACTATATTCAGAATCAACAAGAACACCACAAGATCGTTTCGTTCATGGACGAGTTTCGCGCGTTGATGCTTGAAGCAGGCATCGAGATCGACGAAAAGTACGTTTGGGATTGACGGCTCCACGTTGACGAGTAGATCACGCCCTTTCAGGGCTCTGCAATTTCTTGGCCCGCTTACCAGGGGCGTCGCCCCTGGCTATAGGATCACGGCCCTTCGGGCCTTCGACTGCTGACATGCCGCTGGCGGAATCGTTCCAAGGCTGTCCGAGAGGGCACGGGGTTTGGAAGTGACTTGTCTTATTGTGCTCTCTCGAATCCCGAAGCGAGTCCGGAACTGGCGCAACCTTGCCACACGGATTGAGTTGAAACTGCCCGACCAGCCTTAGCGATAAACACTTTTCGAGTTTACAAAACACTTTGCCACACTCATGGGAAAGCGGGGGCCAGTGAACATAGTACAATCGGGAGCGCTACATCGAACGGAAAACACCCCATGAATACCCTTCTAAGACTCGCCTACGTTGGCGCGCTCGTGCCTCTCGCGTCCGTGGCAAACAGCCAATGGACCTTCAACGATATTCACCCGGCATCGGAAACCGAATCGAGGATCCTTGATCTCACGATGACCGATCAGGTCGGCACCGTCGGCCCGTCTGGCATTTTTGCTGCTCGGCCCGCTCGATGGACATGGAACAGCACCTTCGCCTTCGGCGTTTACCTGGACCAAGGAGCTACTGTCGGACACGCCAGCGCGACCGATGGCCAGATGCAAGTCGGCATGCTGTTCCTCGGAGGGGAGCAGCAGGCGTGCTACTGGAACAGCTCACCGTCTGCAACGCTGCTATCCACTCCCATGGGCACCACGGCTAGCATCGCGTACGATTCTTGGGGCGACCTAATCGTCGGCGCGTACCTCCGCAACGACATCGCCTACGCAGCCGTTTGGAGCCGCAGTAGTGGCCAAGTGACCAAACACCTCCCTAAGGGCGCGAGCGATTCGCTCATGAACGCCATCCGTGGCCAGGTGGCTGGAGGACACACCTTTGACGCGAACGGCAATACCTTTGCGGGCAGTTGGGATTTTTCGGTAAATGGGCGCAACTACTACAAAAACCGGCACCCTGCGCAATGGGGCTTCGACCAATCCAAGATATACGGCGTTAGTGCTTCAAACCTCTGTGGCGTTGCAACGATCGGCCTCGTGGGCGGTCCGACCACCAACCATGCCGCGCTTTGGTCCATCGCGACGAACCAGTTCTTCGACATGCATCCGGCTGGGGCCCAATCCAGCTCGATGAACGACGTAGGCGAAGTGGCGGCGGTCGGCTCCTATCGCGATGCCGCAGGCGTGCTGCACGCAGGCTATTGGAACCTCTACACCAACGTCCTGTTCGACTTGAACCAGGTGCTGACCTTCGGTGTGTACAGCGGCGCTAGGGCGTATTCGATCGCCAGCGATGCGAACGGAACCAGCATAGGGGGCAGAGCGAACCTCATTTCTACGGGAGCGGAACACGCGGTCGGGTGGTATTTGCCGGCCCAGTTCCTCAC
>CAYYZP010000363.1:0-2786 GCA_964476165.1 uncultured Fimbriimonadaceae bacterium | reverse complement strand
GCCGATGGCGAACCAACTCAACGGTCTCTCCAAACTTCTTGAAGTCCTCCCCCCAGTCGTGCGCGAAAAGTTGCACGAGCGCGCCGACCTCAAAGAACTGATCGAAGTCGTGCTCGATTATGGCCGCCCCGCCGAGGCGCGGTTCCTATCGAGTGTCGAGCGCTGGCCGGCGCTGGTGATCAGCGAACACGACATCGAATACGTGGTCAAACACTTGGGAGAATTTGGCGAGGACAACCGCGCAGGAATCGAGAGGACCCTGCACCGCATTTCCGCGATCAGGAACCGTCACGGAAAAGTGATCGGTCTTACGTGCCGCGTCGGTCGCGCTCTTGAAGGCACGATCGACATCATCGACGACATCGTGCGGTCGAGCAAGTCGATCCTGATCCTTGGCAAACCAGGCATCGGTAAGACGACAAAGTTGCGCGAGGTCGCGCGCGTGTTGGCTGACGAAGTCGGTCGGCGCGTCGTCATCGTGGACACGAGCAACGAAATCGGTGGTGACGGCGACGTCCCCCACCCGGCAATCGGTAGCGCGCGGCGCATGCAGGTCAAGATCCCAGACCTCCAGCACAACGTGATGATCGAAGCGGTTGAAAACCACATGCCCGAAGTCATCGTCATTGACGAGATCGGCAACGAGGCAGAGGCGCAAGCGGCCCGCACCATCGCCGAGCGCGGAGTTCAACTCATCGCCACGGCGCACGGCCAGACTCTCGAGAATTTGATGCTAAATCCGTCGCTATGCGACCTTGTGGGCGGTATCCAGGCCGTAACCCTCAGCGACGACGAGGCCCGCCGCAGAGGCACCCAAAAGACGGTGCTCGAGCGCAAGGCCCCCCCCACGTTCGACGTGGTGATCGAACTCCTGGACTTCGACCGTCTTGCAGTTCACCACGACGTGCAAAAGACCGTGGACCTGATGCTGCGCGGCATTGCGCCCAACCCAGAAATCAGAGTGCGCACGAGCAAGGGCGAGTTCGAGGTCGTCCAAAAGGAATCAGCGCCGGAGGTCAAAGAACCGGGATTCAACGAACGTTTTCCTTCGCTGGCGCGCGCACCAAAAAAGCAACCGGAACAGACGAACGGAAAACCGGTCAAGCCCAAAGAAAAACCGCCGCGCCATGTGGTGCGCGTGTATCCCTATGGCATCGCACGCACACGGCTCGAGCGCGCGATCAAGGAGTCGAACGCCCCTGCGTACATCACGACCGATATCGCGCAGGCCGACGCAGTAATCGCTATAAGGTCTACTTTTCAGAACAAGCCGAAAAAACTTAAAGAAGTGAACCGTTCTCTGCCGACCGTGGTCGTCAAGTCCAACACCTTCAGCCAGATTGCAACGGCGCTCGAGCAGGTCGTTAGTTCTTTTGGCAGCGCGGGCGAGTCGGACGGTGCGGCCCTCGCTGAAGTGACCCGCGCGATGGAGACGGTGCGGCAGACAGGCAAACCTTTGGATATCTCCCCCCAAAACGCACGCATCAGGCGGCTGCAGCACAAAGAACTTGAGAAGAACCGGTTCTTCGGAGAAGCAGTCGGCCAAGAACCCGAGCGACGAATCCGAGTGCTTCCTCCACGATCGTGACCCTCTTGTGGTGCGTCCCGCCTGCTAGCCCGAACGGACAATCCTCATAGAGCCTGTCCGTGGCACGAGAATTACAGCCGCAGCGAGTGCCATGGGTAGATCCGTCGTGAGGGCGCAGTCTTTCTCCTTCTACCATCACGACGGAGATACCCGTGCGAGGGAGCAAGGCTATCGCTCAACTGCACGGGTATCCCGCACGATGCATCGGGCTACCCATGGCACACACCTCCCGCCTGCAAGTGAAGGTAAATTGCCGTCATGTCTGCACGGCTGGACGCCATTGGAATCGTCGTTTCCGATTTGTCGCAATCGATCGCGTTCTATCGGATGCTCGGTGCGCCCTTTGCCGACGCGGGGGGGGAAGACCATGTGGAGGCAGTCTTGCCGAACGGCCTGCGATTGATGCTCGACACAGAGGAAGTCGTCAAGTCGTTCGACGCGGATTGGAAAAGGCCTGTAGGGCAGTCAATTGGGCTCGCATTTCACTGCGAGACGGCGGGGGGGGTGGACGCGAAGCACGCGGTTCTGCTCGCCGCCGGTTATAAAAGCAAACTAGAACCCTGGGACGCGTTCTGGGGCCAAAGATATGCTCAAGTTTACGACCCTGATGGACACTCCGTAGACCTGTTCGCGCCTCTGTAGTTCTGGTTCGACCTATCTGTCTGATCTGTCTTATATCAATCAGGCGCTACTTCTTCTTAGGTGGAGCCTCGGGTGGGGGCTCGATTGCCGGTGGAAGCGTCAAAGGTTTTTTTGTATCGGCCATTTCCTGAAGTTTTGCGACCAGGTCGATTCCAAAGATTTCTTTAATTTGCTCCGACAGGGCGAGCAGACGCGCAGGGTTCGTTCCCCCACCAGATATCGCCGAATCGATCACAGTCACTTTGTCGATCTTCGCGCTACTGATGGTGTCAGTGATCTTTTCGATCACAGGCGCGATCTTCTGCAACAGAAAAATCTCCCGCGCCTGATCGCCTGCGGCCTTCCAACTGGTGGACATGCTCACCAGCGCCTGGGCGCGCGCTTTGCCGTCTTCGATGATCGGCGCGACGCTTGCCTTGGCTTGTTGCTCCATGGCGCCACACGAGGCCCGTGCGGGCTGCACGACGTCGGCTTCCAGACGGTTGCGGACCTGTTCGACGCGGGCCTTTTGAACGTTCACCTCGGCCTCGGCCTGGGCAACGAGCGCCGCGACCGC
>CAYYZP010000362.1:0-4333 GCA_964476165.1 uncultured Fimbriimonadaceae bacterium | reverse complement strand
CCCTTGCGCGAGAACACCTTTGTCTCGATCACGATGCCCTCGACGCCCGGCGGAACGGTTAAGGAGGCGTCGCGTACGTCACCGGCCTTCTCGCCGAAGATCGCGCGAAGAAGCTTCTCTTCGGGCGAAAGCTCGGTCTCGGACTTGGGGGTCACTTTGCCGACGAGGATGTCGCCGGGGCCGACTTCGGCGCCGATCCGGATGATGCCGTCTTCGCCGAGATCCTTCAGGGCCTCTTCGCCGACGTTCGGAATGTCGCGCGTTATTTCTTCTGGGCCGAGTTTGGTATCGACGGCCTCCGCCTCGTGCCGCTCGATGTGAATCGACGTATAAACGTCGTCCTTCACCAATCGCTCGCTCAACAGAATGGCGTCCTCATAGTTGTACCCCCCCCACGGCATGAACGCGACGATGAGGTTCTGACCGAGCGCCAAGTTGCCACCGTCGCAGGTCGCACCGTCGGCGAGCGCGTCACCCATAAGTACCTTGTCGCCCGGCCTCACGATCGGGCGGTGCGTAAAGCACGTCGACTTGTTGCTCTGGAACATGTGCAGCAACTTGTACTGGTCGTCTTTGCCAGAATCGTTTCTGACAGTAATGGTGTGTGAATCGACATAGGTCACGACGCCATCTTCGCGCGAAATGACGGCGGCGCCAGAGTCGATCGCAGCGCGCCTCTCGTGACCGGTACCGACCAATGGAGCGTCAGATCGCAAACACGGAACGGCCTGTCGCTGCATGTTCGCGCCCATCAGGGCGCGGTTCGCGTCGTCGTTCTCGAGGAACGGAATGAGCGAAGTCGCAACGGAGATGATCTGCACCGGCGAAACGTCCATCAAGTCGACTTCGTCGCGCGGAACGGTCGGATAAGAGGCGCCACCGTACATGGCATCCCCCCCCTGACAGCGCACCGTGACGGAATCGGCGACGATCTTGCCGTGCTTGTCGAGCGGCGTGTCGGCGGGCGCGACGCGCTTGGTAAAGTCTTCCTGTGCGGTCCAATAGATGACCTCGTCCTGAACGACTCCGCTCTTGACCGAACGATACGGCGTCATGATGAAACCGAACTCGTCGACACGGGCGTGCGTCGTTAACTGGGCGATCAGTCCGATGTTCGGGCCTTCGGGCGTTTCTATCGGGCAGATGCGACCGTAGTGCGAGCGGTGGACGTCGCGGACTTCGAGTTTCGCGCTCGTCCTTTGCAGACCGCCTGGGCCGAGGCTCGAAAGCCTGCGCTTGTTGGTCAGCTCGCTCAACGGGTTGGTCTGATCCATGAACGTGCTGAGTTGGTTGCTGCTGAAGAACGACTTGATGCTCGCGCTGACCGGCTTGACGCTGAGGATGATGCTCGGGAGCAAGTTCTCCTGGTCCGCACTGGTCATTCTTTCGCGCGCGACTTTCTCCATGCGCACGAAACCAAGTCTCAGTTGGCTCTGCAACAGTTCCCCCACCGAACGAACGCGCTTGTTGCGCAAGTCGTCGATGTCGTCTCTCTCCGCTTCCTTATTAAGATACGGCCCCATCGCGAACATGATCTGCGCGAGATCGTCCGATGTCAGATTGCGAATGTCGAGCGGAACGTCGAGGTGCAAGCGCTGATTGAGGAACCGGCGTCCGACACGACCGAGATCGTAGCGGCGCGGATCAAAGAAGAGGCTGAAGCACAGTTGCTTCGCTGCGTCTTCGTTCGCGGCCTCGCCCGGCCTCATCCGTTTATAGATGTCGAGGATCGCTTCCTTGGTGTTCGCCGTCTTGTCAGCGGCGAGCGTGGCCTCGACGAGGTCCATGATCTCTAGGACGCGGATGTCCTTTGGCTTGAGAGCCATGATCGCTTCGACGTCTTCGGAGGTGATCCTTTCCAATTTGGCGACGATCGTCTTCTTGCCATCGACAATGGGTTCGAGCGGTCGTTTGCCTACGAGGTTTTCTGCAGTCGGTTTCTCAAGGAGCACTTCCTTTCCAAACGCCCACAGCATGTCCTCGGTGTTGCCCAGCGGCGACTCGATAAGAGTCTCCAGTGCCTGTTGCTTTTTCTTTAGTTTTCCGAGCACGGTCTGGGTCAGGATGGTTCCCCTTTCCACCAGCACTTCTCCCGTCTCGGGATCGACGAGCGCCTCGGCGAGTTTCTTATGGAGCGAATCCCCCACCGCCACCCTGCGCCTGTCCCTTCCCCGCTCAAAACCGTGGAGCGCCTTGATCAGTTGGGTGATTGGCAGTTTCTTGGTCTGCGAAATCTGTGTTGTGACAACTTTGTTCGAGTCGTTCTCAATTTCGAGCCACGGGCCCTCCATTGGGATGATGCGTCCGCGGACGATCATCTGCATCGACGTGTCGACGTCCTCTTCGAAGTACAGACCAGGAGAACGCGAAAGTTGCGAGACGATGACGCGCTCGCGCCCGTTGATGACGAACGTTCCAGCGTCGGTCATCAATGGCAGATCGCCGAGGTACACCTCGGACTCGATGACCTCGCGGTCTTTGCCACCAAAACGCACGGTTGCCTTGATTGGCGCCTCAAAGGTGAGGTCGCGGTCACGGCACTCGCTTAGGCCATATTTGGGCTCGCCGAGGATATAGTCGGCGAATTCAATATAGTTCGTCTGGGTGAAATCCCAGATCGGTGAGAACGTTTTGAATAACTCGGGAAGTCCTACTTCTAGAAACCATTTGTAACTGTTGAGTTGAAGCTCAATTAAATTCGGCACCTCGAGGAATCGCCCGATTCGCTTCGAGGAAGGCTGAACAACTTTCATCCGCTCCTCCAGGAGTTGTTTGTGGGAAGTTCCACTTTACCAGTCAGGCAGCCTATACCAGGCCCCCATAGGCCAGTCAGCGACGCTAGCCCAGACAATGGCCTTTCCATTGCCTAGGCTGTATAAAACTCGTTATGCCCGATTACGTGTCAGTGGTTCGATCCCGCACGCCAACTGTACCCGAAACCAGGTTGGCCCGATCTAGCATGAGGGTCTGTTGGTTCACTTTGTCCTTCATTTCTGTGAGTTCAGACCGGAGCGACCTGATTTCGTCGAGTAGTTCGGGCTGGGCCGAGTTCTTCTGATATAACTCAGCCATCTGCCTCTGGTGGTTGGTCATCAACTTGAGAACGACCGTGAGTCCACCGACCAAGATGGCGCTAATCGGGATCAAAAGCGCCAGGGTTCCTGCGTCGAAGAAGTCTGCCAGTAGGGTCTGAATCATTGTTTTTCGCCGATCCTCTGCTCAAGCCTCGGCGGGCCAGGTTGTCCTGTCCGTGTGCCCCGAAGGTCGTCGAGCGCGATCGTGGTCTCATGCAGATCGGCCCGCAACCGCTGAACCTCGTCTCTAAGCCTCAATACTTCTTCGAGTACTGCAGGATCAGCCCCTGGCCTTGCTCTGTTCAAAATCTCCGCCATTTTCCGTTGATGGTGAGTGAAGATGGCAACGATGGGGATTAAAAGGAACATGCCGCCGAACATAAATGCAGCGATTTCTTCCGCTCCAAAGTCGGCTAAGAGGTTGCTTCCGATAATATTTCCCATGACCCAATCCTGCCTTCAAATCATACGGGGCTGTGCATTCGATTCACAGGCTTAGGCCAACTACGCTTGCGGCCTGGTCGTAGTCCTGACTTGGCCCGTTTCTCTCTGTGACCGTACGACCGACTGTCCCAATGCGTGGCCAAACGCCTTGAACACCGCCTCGCAAAGATGGTGGTCGTTGACCCCGGCAATTTTCTTGATGTGGATCGTGATGCCCGCGTTCAAGGCGAGCGCCATGAAGAACTCCCTGACGCTTTCCATCGAAAGTCCGCCGATCGCGTCCCTCTTGAACTCCACGTCGTAGGCGAGATACCCGCGCCCGCAAAAATCGAGCGCCACCAACACCAAGGCGTCGTCCATCGGAACGTGAGCCGTCCCATACCTCGCGATAGTTCCCGAATCGATTAATGCCCGTTTGAGCGCGACCCCGAGGGCGATGCCTATGTCCTCTACGGTGTGATGGTCGTCGATCTCGATATCGCCGTGAGCAGAGAGTCCGAGGTCGATCAGCGCGCTCTCGCCCATCACTTCCAGCATATGGTCAAGAAACAGGATTCCGGTGTTGACATCGACCTTAGTGCCCCCGTCGAGATCTACGCTGACGGACACAGTGGACTGTTCGGTCTCCCGATCGACCTCGGCGTATCGGACTGTCTTGGCGTGCTTCGACATGACGCAGGCTCCATTTTACATCGGTTCGCGCCCTTCCGTGGCACGAACCATCGTCCTTGCTTTGGTAATCTGGCGTTTCTAGCGGCCCAAGGAGTTCGGATTTGGCGATATTAGTTGACAAAAAGACAAAGGTGGTGGTGGCC
>CAYYZP010000361.1:0-8876 GCA_964476165.1 uncultured Fimbriimonadaceae bacterium | reverse complement strand
CTGCCCAGCGTCGTAGTTGCGCCAGACCGAATCGACTTTCCAAGAAGCAGGCACGGTCGCATCGTTCATCTCGCCGAAATTCCGGAAAGACCGGCCCGCTCCCAATACATAGTCCCAGATGAATCCTGTCGAGGAATAAGTGATCGGATCGTTTCCAAATGTGTAAGACCTTTCAAACCCACCGAACGCCCGCTCGAGATAAGGAGTCACGTTTCCCTCGGTCGCCCACGAGTGGCCGTCCGCACTCAGCACGCCTTCGCAATAATAATTGTCAAGAAGCACGTAGTCCTCCGCTAATGCGTGATGGTTAGGAGAGACCGCCCGAGGAAAAACGCAAAGCGAAAGATCGCCGCTTCCCTTTTCGATGTCGCCGAAAACCTGGTCGTAGGTGCGGTTTTCTTTAATGATGTAGACAACGTGCTCGATCGGGCTCGGATCGCCGATCTCTCTTGGAACGGGCACGGCAGGCTTGTCGCTCCTTCCCTTTCTTTCCAAAGCCGCGAGAATCTGCGGGACGCGACCGAGTTTCTTGACCTGGCCGGTCTGCAAGGCCAGGACCTCATTAGAAGGTAGCGTGAATTTTTGGAGCGATCCCGATTGGTCGTGGGTGTTCCAACCCTTTTCAGCATCGCGCTTTGATGTGCGACTGCCAACGCCCTTAATGTTGGCGACGTAGATCCACCCCCCCCTTACGCGAACGGCGCCGGGATACCAGCCCGTGGGGACGAAACCGACGACCTTCGGCGCGAGGATGGAGCGCAGGTCTACGACCGCCAGAGCGTTGTTCCCGGCGCACGAAACGAAGAGGTAGTCACCGTTCGAACTTACGGCGAGACCGTTCGGCATCGAGCCGAACGGAAGCGCGTCGTCTGGACGGACCACAAACGTGCCAATTTTCTTTCTTGTGTCCGTGGAGATCAGCGTAACGGAATCAGAGTTCGCGTTGGCGACTGCAATCCAACCCGGCCCTTGGACCAGCGCGGATGGTTGCAGGCCGACTTCGATCTCATCCCACGCAGTGGCTAGACCAAGGTCTACGACGCTGACCGTCCCCGTGCTGGTGACGCCGCGCCCGTCAACGACCGTGTCTGTGCCTGCGCTCGTTGCGATCTTGTCTCCGACGATTGGAACGCGGCCACCTTGGTTGCTCACAAGCACGACGTTGTTGGGCAAGACGACGACCTGGTACGGGGCCACCCCCACCTTGATCTGGTCGGTCAATCTTCCTTCAATCAAGTCGACCACGCCAAGGGTGTTATTACGGCTCAGGCAAACGTAGGCGGTCTTCGCGTCGTCTGAAATCGCGAGCCCGCACGGGAACGATCCCCCCCCAAAACTCGGGCCGGGGAGTTCGATTGAACGCACGAGCACGATATTGCCTTCCACAAACTTGAACTCATGCAACTGAGATCCCGCGCTGGTCACGAACGCACTTTCGCCCTTGACCACGAGCCCTGTGAGAGAAAGCCCGCCCTGTACTTTGCTGAACGCGACTTCCTTCCACGTTTTCTCGTGAATGAGCCGGATTCCCGTGTGGTCCTTGACCCAAAGGTACTTCCCATCCTCGCTCAGCGCGATGTCCACCGGTCGGCCATTGATCTGGTGGACGAGCCCGGCAGGCGAGAGCAATTGGTAGGTGCTCAGCAGCCGCTCATTGACGCGCTCGGGCTCCTGGACGCCGACAAAGGCAACTGCCGTCGTGCCGAAAAGCGCGGCGGATACGACCACGGATCGAATTGTCACGCCTTTCTGTATACCTAGTCCGCGTTGTGATCCGGTTTAGATTTCGTAAATTTTTCGGTACTTGTCTGTAATGCCCTTGACGTAGTCAGTCGCGCCCATCGGCTTTCCGGTCACCTGTTTGACGAGGTCCCTGGGCGAGAAGCGGCTGCCCTTGCTATAGATGTTCTGTTGCAGCCACTCGAGGGTCGGCGCGAACTTTCCCTTGCTCCAGTTTTCTTTTTGGTCGCCGATCTGGCCGTTCATCGTGGCGAGGAACTGGTAGGAAAGGAGGTTGCCCATGCTGTAGGTCGGGAAGTAGCCCATCGAGCACGCTGACCAGTGGACGTCCTGCAGGCATCCGACTGAGTCCGAGGGGGGGGTGATGCCGAGGTACTCCTTGTACTTTGCGTTCCAAATTTCGGGAACGTCCTTCACCGCCATCTTTCCGGTGAGGAGCCCGCACTCGATCTCGTAACGCACGAGGATGTGGAGGTTGTAAGTGGTCTCATCGGCCTCGACACGGATCAGACTTCTTTCGACCTTGTTCACCGCGCGGTGGAAATCGTCAAGAGAAATTTTTTCGAGCGCCGGGAACGTGTACTTGAGATCGGGCAAGAAGAACTGCCAGAACTCGCGCGAGCGGCCCACGATGTTCTCCCAAAACCGCGACTGGCTTTCATGGACGCCGAGCGAGACCCCCCCCGCGAGCGGAGTGCGGTCCCAGGCGAGCGGCGAGCCCTGTTCGTACATCCCATGGCCCGCTTCATGTAGCGAACTAAAGATGGACGAAGACAGAAGTGGCAGAAACCTCGTCGTGAGGCGGATGTCCGTCACCGACCAGCCCGAACAGAACGGGTGGTGAGCGGTGTCCTGGCGGCCACGATTGAAGTCAAAGCCGACTGCCTCGACGATCTTCTCCGTGAACTCTCGCTGACCCTGCTCCGGCCATTCGCCCGTCAAAAACGAGTCGTCCACCTTCCGTCCGTTCGCGTTGATGTCGTTGACGAGATCGACGAGCGGCTTTCGCACGTCGCCGAACATCGCATCCACGTCTTTCGCAGTCGCGCCCTCTTCGTAAAGATCGAGCAGCGCGTCGTAGATGTTCTCTTTATAGCCAAGAAACTCAGCCTGCTTTTGGCAGAGTTCGACGACCTGTGAAAGAATCGGTGCGAAGGCTTTGAAATCGTTCGCCTTTCGCGCCTTTACCCAAACCTCGTGACCGTGCGCGCCGAGTTTGAGTTGCTCGGCGACGAGCCACGATGGAACTTTTGTCGCGATGTCGTATTCTCTTTTCGTCACCCTCACAAGCGCTGCTTCATCTGATCCCGATTCGACTTCCCTGCTCGCATCTTCGATAAGTCGCGCGGTTTCGTCAGAAGCAAGTGTGTCGTGCGCCATGCGCCCGAGGATCGAAGTGTGCTCGCCGCGAGCCTCTGCGCCGCCGTGTGGCATAAAAACCTGCTGGTCCCATTCCATCATCGAGCCCGCAGACCTGAGTGCGTTGATGTCGTAGAGCCGTTGCTTAAGGGCGACGACGGGTGCTGAAGTTTGGGCAGTTGGTGTCATAACGGGATTCTACTACGCAGGGTATTCGATGGCCTGGTCTGGCTCTCCCGAGCAGACCGGGAGCGCGGAGGGTCGTGCGAGGCTCCGACCCTCCATTTGAGAACGCGTCATTCGTCTTCGATCACAACGGGCTGGATCAGGGGTTGCACGACGCAGAACGCACTGACCACTTGAGGATCGAACTGCGCGTCCGAGCACCTCTTCACCTCTTCCAGTGCGTCTTCTATCGACATCGGCTTGCGCCACGGAGTCTTTTGCGTCAAAACATCAAAAGTCTCGGCGACAGCGATGATGCGCGCACCGAGAGGAATCTCTTCAGCGGCAAGACCGTCCGGATAACCGGAGCCGTCGAACCGTTCGTGGTGGTGGCGGATCATGGGCAGGACGGGTTTGAGCCACTCGAACTCGTCGATCACGCGCACGGCCAGCGAGGCGTGCGAGCGCAATTGCGCCATTTCAACGTCGGTAAGAGTCCCAAGTTTGCGAATGAGTTCTGGATCGACAGAAATTTTTCCGACGTCGTGCAACGAAGCGGCCCAGCGCAACAACTGCAGGTCGTCTCCGGAAACTCCCAACTTGTGCGCGGTCGCCGTGGCGAAAACGGCGACGCGGTCGGCGTGCGCTCCTTCACCCGGTCCGTGCTGCTCCAGCGCGCGGACGAGTGCGCGAACCGTATCGTTGCGCGATTCAAGAAGGTTCTCTTCCACTACTTCAGTCCCGTCTTGAGGAACTCACAGACAGTCTCGATCTCTTCTTGCTCGGCCGTTCGTGGGTCGAGCCAAAAAATGCCGTCCTCGATGTATCCGAACACCGCAACCGGGAACGACCTAAAAATCCGTGCTGCCTCATCTGGAGAGACGTCCTGCAAACCAGTTCTGACGCTCGGCACCGTCGTTCCTGGCAGTGATCCCCCACCGATTTCAGATTTGCACTCTTGAACGACGCTCTTGCCCCGATAGGCAGCGGCCAACGTCTCGGCGTCCTTTCTAATAACTTCGAGAGTCTTTGAGAGGCACTGCCAGACCGGGATTTCCTGCTCGCGCCCCTCTCGGTAGAGCCTGAGGGTCGCTTCCAAGGCTGCGAGTGTGAGTTTGTCGATCCGCACGGCACGGGCAAGAGGGTGCTTGGCGATGCGCTCGACCAGTTCCTTGCGACCGAGGATGAGGCCCGCCTGCGGCCCGCCGAGGAGTTTGTCGCCGCTCGCGGTGACGATGTCGGCGCCGTCATGGATCGCTTCGCCCAGGGTCCGCTCGTGCGGAAGTCCGAACCGTTCTGTCTCAATGACGCACCCGCTTCCGACATCGTCTATCATTACTAAACCCTCTGCACGACAAAACGCGGACAGGTCCTTTGCTCCCACCTCTTCTTGAAACCCCACGATTTGGAAATTGCTCGGATGGCAACGTAACACACAAGCGCAGTCCTTTCCTTTCGCCTTCTTATAATCGGCGATGCGCGTCTTGTTCGTGCAGCCGACTTCGACCAATTTGCAAGAACTGCTCGACACGATGTCAGGCATTCGGAACGAGCCGCCGATCTCGACCATCTGCCCGCGCGAGAGAAGCACTTCCTTTCCTGAACACAAAACATTAAGTGAAAGGAACAGCGCAGCCGCACCGTTGTTCACCACCAGTGCGTCTTCTGCGCCAGTCAGTTCGCACAGCAGGCCACGCAAATGCGATTGGCGGTCTCCCCGTTTTCCCGTCGCCGTATCGATTTCAACCGTCACATTGCTTTGCGCCACGACCATGACGGCCCGCTCTGCTTCCTTTGCAAGACGCGCCCGACCCAGTCCCGTGTGCAACACCACGCCGCTCATGTTGATCGCCTGCCGCACTGACGCACGGGTCATCTCATGGGCGGCGACCGACGCCCACTCGACTACCTGCGATTCCGCCACTATCGTGCCGCTAGAAATGGCCGCGCGAGCCCGGGACGCCGCCTCTCGCGCCGCCAACCGACGGACCTGATCGGCAAAAGAACCAAGGGCCGGGTCGGCCATGAGCCGATCGACGCTTGGAATTGAGCGAAATCCGTCCTCTCGAGAATCCATTTGCATCCCTGTATACCGAGTTTCAGTACAATGTTGACATGGCAGCGTCCCCTCCCTCGTTCAATCCGCCCGTCCAGCAGTCGGGCAGCAAGGTTTGGCTTTGGATACTGATCGCAGTGGTCGCCTTCTGTCTGCTCGCGGCGACCGGACTGTTCTTTCTCGGAAAGAGCGCCCTTAATCAAGGGATGGGGCTCGTCTCGTGCGGCGCCAACGCCGATCTGGCGCGAAAGGCGGTCCTGGCTTATGCGCAGGACCATGATGGTCAACTTCCGAACGCAGAAACCTGGCAGGACGACGTCCGACCGAATTACGAGAAACTGTACGAAAAAATGATGTCAGACAAGGACATGAAGGACATGCCCGAATGGATGAACTTCAAAATTGCCGAGCCGGGCTTCCCCTTGACTTGTTCAGTCGGGCCCGAGACGACCACGGGGTTCGCCTACAACGCACTTTTGGCTAAACAGAACCTCAAGGACATCAAAGATCCTGGTAGCACGATCGTCATTTGGGAGACGAGGACGCCAGGCTATAACGCCAACGGCGACCCGAGCACCCGAGGAAAGCCGGGGGAGAAATTCAAGTTGTTCGGTCAGGAGCGCGACTATATCGACATGTTCATCGAGGGAGAGGCCGACTTCATGCAATCGGGAAACAGCGATTTCGACTTCGAAATCAAGCCAGAGGACGGAACGGTAAACGAGACGCCCGCGCCGGAAAATCCTGAACCTAGGCCCAAGGAAGAAGTAAAATAAGGGCGGCGCTATGACCATGAACAACCTGCTTGCAATTGCCTTCCCTGGCGGAGCCGAGTGGCTCATTATTGGCCTGGTCATCCTCCTGTTCTTTGGAGGCGCCAAAATTCCGCAACTCATGCGCGGCCTTGGCAAAGGCGTCGGGGAGTTCCAGGCTGGCATGACCCAAGGCAAGCGGGCTCTGAGCAAGGCTATGGAAGAAGCGGCCAAAGAAGAAGAAGAACCCGCTCCCGACAAGCAACCTTAGCCCCGCTCAGGAATTTTTGCGTTCTTGGCCCAAAAAGGCGTCAATCTGCCCTCGTTGAGACGTATTGATTAGCGTCATACTTAATAGTTGCCGCTGTTCGGAGTCCAAATCCAATGAGCAAATTTAGAAAAATCTTCGTAGTCCTCGCCCTCTTTGCCGTCCAAATAGCGGCGGTCTCTGTTCTCGCCCAGGACGAGGACGAGGATGCGACCGAGCCCGAAGTGACTCAGACACAGGATCCGCCGAAGGAACCGGGCAAAGAGGGCGAAAAGAAGGATCCAGACGCGCCCAAAAGGGATCCGGACGTCGAAAAGTACGAAAAGGCCATCAAGGACGCCAAAAAGTTCGAGGGGGCGTTCACCCTCTACACTCGCAAGGCCGACATTCTGCTTGAACTCCCAGAAGAGATGATCGGCAAGACTTTCATGGCTCAGGCCTCGTTCAACAAGGGTTTTGCGGCCTACATGGGCCAAGCAGGCGAGCCGGTCGGCGACGGGCCAATCAGCATCTTTAGGTGGGAGCGCAACGAGGACAAGATCATCCTCATGCGCCCGCGTACAAGGTTTCGATGGAACGACAAGGATCCGCTCGCTATCGCCAGTGCAAGGACGTTCCCAGAGGCGATTATCGCCAATTTCAAGATCGAGAACAAGCACCCTGAGAAAAAACTCTTGCTCATCAATGTCAGTGCCTTCTTCCAAGGATCGGTGTTCGACCTTGCGAAGTTCGTCGGCGAGAGCCTTGGCGGACAGGCATCTTTGGACCGCGAGTTCACGAAGGTCGACCTGATCAAGAGCACTCCCGAAACGACCGTCGTCCGCATGGACACGCACTTTAAGTCGCAGGGTGGGGGCGAAATGGCCGCGTTGCTCGCACTGTTCGGCTTGTCTTCACCCAGCCACATGGAGGATCCAGGGAGCATCCCGTTCAAGGTGACCTATACCCTCTGGTACCGAAAAGACTCAGGCTATATTCCAAGAATTGCTGACTCTCGAGTCGGCTTCTTCACGCAGGACTTTTTCAGCGTCGAACGGTTTGGAGAGTTCGATCGAAACGAAAGGTACATTGGCCGGTTCAACCTCAAGAAGATGGATCCGACTGCACCGGTGTCCGAGCCGGTCAAGCCAATCGTTTGGATCGTCGATGACAGCGTCCCTGAGCGCTATCGGCCCGGCGTCAAACAAGGGATATTGGCCTGGAACAAAGCGTTTGAAAAGATTGGTTTCAAGGACGCGATCCGCGTCGAAGACGCTCCGGCGAACGATCCCAACTGGGACCATGCCGACGGTTTGCACAACGTCGTGCGATGGAACATGAGCGAGGAGATGGCCTACGCGATCGCGCTTTCCCGCATGGATCCGATCACGGGCGAAGTGCTCAATGCGTCCGTCTCTATCGACGCCAACTTCGCGGCGTTCGTTTTACAGGACTACGACTTTTCGATCCGCCAGGGCAGCGATGCAAGAACTCTTGCCGAAAGGGCGCTTTTGCGCCCTGCGGTGGGGGAGGTAGACGCCAAAAGCATCCTGATGACCGGTCTCGATCCGTCATTGGCAGAAAGCGCGGAGAAAGTGCGCAACAGCGACTGGATGCGTTCGCACTGCGCCTATGCGCCCCAATTGGCGCAAGACGCCGCGATGAGCTGGGTCGTCCTCAAGGCGAACGGCACCAAGATCAGCGAAGACGACTTTATGAACCAGTTCATCGCCGACTTGGTGATGCACGAGGTCGGACACTGTCTCGGCCTACGGCACAACTTTGCCGGATCGACGCAATTGACGACAAAAGAAATGCTTGATGACGAGCGGATCAAGACGGTCGGCCTTTCGGCGAGCGTGATGGACTATACGCCGCTTAACACTCCTGCGATCCTTCGCGGCAACGGCGTGTTCTTCAACACCACCGTCGGTCCCTATGACGAGTGGGCGATCGAATACGGCTATATGCCGATCGTCGCGTTCGAGCCGACGGACGAAAAGCCCGTCCTCGATCTGATCGCCAAGAAAAGCGGCCAGCCAGGTCACCTTTTTGCAACCGATGAAGATGCAGACGGGCTTAACCCACTGGCAGTGCGGTTCGACCTTGGTTCGGACACAGTCGAATGGCTTAAGACGCAAGTGGCGAGTAGCGCATCGATCCGCAAATACGCGATCAATGGACTCACAAAACCGGGCCAGGACTATGGAAGGAGGACCTACCTCATCCTGAACTCTTACTTCCACGACTTCAATTCTGCGATCATGGCGACGCGGTTCGTGGGGGGGATCGAGGCCCGTCGCAACCATAAAGGCGATCTTGGCGAAAAACCGACGCTTTCTCCCGTCAGCCCGAAATCACAACGACAGGCGATGAGGATGATCGTCGATTCAGCACTCATGATGGAACAGCCCAATCTTCCGGCCGATGTCATGTCTGGACTTAGCATGGATCCGAACGACGGATTCGGCGGAAGGTGGAACGCGCCGGTCCGAAGCCTTTTAAGCCGTTTCCAGATAACTGTGCTTGCGATCTTGATGAGCGCGTCGGCGAAGGC
>CAYYZP010000360.1:0-13655 GCA_964476165.1 uncultured Fimbriimonadaceae bacterium | reverse complement strand
CACGACGCTGGCCGCGATGAGGCGCCTCGGCGTCTACGCGCTCCCACGACTGTTGCAGGCGGGTTTCGGATATGGGGCACGAGGCGAGGTGGCAGTTGAAGTAGAGCCAAGCGCGATCAATGCGCAGGACTGGTCGACGAGGGGCGAACTTCTCTTTTGTGGCGCGACGGTCACACTCTCCAATCTGCCCGAAAAGTTTGGTGCCGATGTTTTCAAGGGGCTCGAACAACTGAGCGGTCTCGATCTTGAGAACGATCTCGTGCAGACGCCTGCTGGTGAGCCAGGTGCGTCGGTCACTGTGTGGGCCGAGTTAGAGCGTGGGTTTGGGAGCGGGACGGCCACCCTCAACCGCGAGCGGTCAGCCGACGAAGTCGCAAGTCTCGCGTTTTCTCGGTTTATGGAGTGGTACGAGAGCGATGCGACCGTCGATGCCTATTTGGCCGACCAGTTGCTTTTGGTCGCCGCGCAGGCCGAAGGCAAGACCGTGTTCACGACTCCGCTTGTGACGCCTCGGCTGACGACGCTTGCATGGGTCGTGCGCCAGTTCATGCCCATCCACCTCACCATCCACGGCCGCGAAGGCGAACCTGGCACGGTCACGATCGAGCGGTGACGCCTTGTGGCTTGGTCGTCCCGGCCAAGTTGTTCAGGCCCGGGACGGACCTGCCCCACACGCTCGGGACGAGCGTGCCACAAGACGATCGTGTCACAAGATGCGCCAGAGTCACAATAGAGCGATGCACGACTGGACTGTCGATTACGGAGAAGGGCCGCGCCCCATCAGTCTCCCTCACGCATGGCGACAGGACGTGGCTGTGTCGTGGGAAGGTCCTGCGGTCTATCGCACGAAGATCAGCGTCCAGCACTTCGACGAGTGGCTCGTGTTCCATGGCTCGTCCTATGAGAGCCGCGTTGTCATTAATGGAAAGACGACAACGCATTGCGGAATCTGGGACGAGTTCGCATCTCCTTTGGGAATTCATGCAGGCACCACAGTCGATGTCGAAGTCCACGTCACGAAGAACGGCGGCGCGAAGTATCCGGTGAAGGATGTCTTGAGCGGATTTCTGCCATATGTCTTTCAATCATTTGGTGGACTATATTGCGGCGTTTCGGTTGTGCGGTCGGCAAGCGATCCTACAAGAGCGACAAAGCCAAAGATCAAGAGTCGCGTCAAAGTCAAAGGACGACGCATCTTCGTCGATGGCAAGCCGTTTTACATGCGCGGCGTACTGAGTTGGGGCTGGTATCCCGAACTCGGCCACACCAATCCGAGCGAAGATGAGATTCGTAAGGAAGTGCGACTCGTCAAGCAGATGGGATTCAACACGATCAAGTTTTGTCTTTGGGTTCCGCGCCATCGATTTTTTGAAATCCTAGAAGAAGAGGGAATGTTCGCGTGGCTAGAACTCCCGCTCTGGGCGCCGTCACGTGAACCAAAGAGACAACATGCGATGGCCACGGAGATCGAGCGCATCGTCCGCCAGTACCGGCACCACCGATCGATCATCGCATGGACCATGGGGTGCGAACTCGGCGCAGCAACCACCGCCGAGTTCCGTGACCAGATGGTTAGAAAAGTGCAGCGGTTGACCGGATGTCCGTTAGTCAAAGACGATTCGGGCGGCGCAGAGATGTACAGCGGCGACCTTCGCGAATTTGGGACGTTCGACGACTTCCACCCCTATTGCGACACGCATTTTTATCCTGTTGTGCTCGACTCGTTGAGGCAAGGCGCCCGGCCAGAGAGACCGATCTTGCTCGGGGAGTTCAACGATTTCGACGTGCATCGCGACCTTGTTAACCTTAAGGAACACACGCCGTTCTGGGCGAGCGACGATCCAATCCTGAACAACCAAGGAGTTCGATGGCAATGGGATCTACCTCGCGTCCTCCGGGAATCGCGCTGGGCAACTTCGCCAACTGACCTCGCCATTTATTCGATTGAAAAAGGCGCGTATGTGCGAAGAAAAGTGATGGAACACGTCCGTGCGTGTCCTGATTTCTCCGGCTTCATTGTCACAGGTCTGCGCCACACACCGATTTCAACCTCGGGGATGCTCGACGACGATCTGCGCCACGCTTTTCCATCAGAATCCACCGCAAGGTGGAACGGACCGTCATCGTTTTTCCTCGTGCCTTATCGAAGACCGCCATGGGTCAACGGCGGAAACCGCCCCGGCTGGCTCGACACCCAGTGCTTCTTCGCAGGCGATGTTTTCTTCAAGGTCGGCGTGCACTCCGAAACGAACATCGAGGGCCGACTGGAATGGAATTTGACTCCTCGCCCAATGGAGGGTCGGCCTCCTGGACGACCCGATCTGCGATCCGGTTCCAATGAGATCGTATCCGTTGCCGCGTTGCGACCTTCCGTCGTCGGTGAAATCGCAGTAAAGGATTTAATGGCAGGCGAATATGTCTTGCAAACAAAGTTCGCTGGACATCAAGACGAATGGCCGGTCTCGATCAATGAAAAACCGGACTGGAAAAAGTTTGTTGGTTGGTCAAAACAAGACTACGTCGGTCGGTTTGCTGACGTCGATTTGCCAGGCGTCGAAAACATGTTGACCACACGGTTGGATTCGCACTTAATAGAGAATGCCCGCTCAGGCGCAAAGGTCGTCGCGTTTCTTCAAGATGAGGGCACCATCTCGATGCCCTTCTGGCGCGAATGCGCATTCGAGTTCTCCTCCCTCCTTTCTGAAGGAGAGTGGCTAGCGGTGAGGTTTGGAGAGTGGCACAGACTCTGGTCCATCGCGCCTGACCGCGCCCTTGATCCGAAATGGCTCAAAGAAAAACTGGGCGACTATCAAGTGCGGATGAATAGAATAGACACACGCACATACCGCGAGCACCCCTACATCGCTTTCGCAAAAGTAGGGAGGGGGCAAGTGATTGTGACGACGCTTCGTCCAGATGGTGGACACGGCGCACAGCCGTTCGGCGTTTCAAACAATCCCTCGGGATCAGTTCTCCTTTCGCGACTGCTCACGATGTGAAGTTTCACCAAGAGGGCAGATCTTTGCAGTGGGTCCGAATGTCCTCAGCGCCAGAAGCGGGCGGAAGGTCGGACTCGGCCACGGCGTATTGCAAGACCGCGATCTGCCCCGCGTGATACGAGTCGTGGTGGGTCACCATTTGGACAATTCTCCACACCGGCCATTGCGCGCCAGAAAAGTGAGGCACCTCATTTTCCAAGTCTGTGTCCATCGTGGAAGACCAACTGGACACCCAATACTTGTGCGCCTCATCCAAATAGTCAGTCGCAAGTTTCCAATTCGGCTCGAACTTGTCCATCCGGTCGGCGCAATCTCGCCACCTCACTTCACTCCGACGAAAAGCCACGCTCCCATAGACGAACTTGCAACTTGCTAAGTGCAGAACGATCCCGTAGATCGATCCGTCGGTGTGGAGATAGTCGGCCCCGCCCTGTGCCAAAACGCCCCACGACTGCTTCTTCGAGATACCTTCGATTGCGGTCAATACTTCTTGGTATGCGAGTTCTGCCTGAAGTCGGAGAACTGCGACGGAATCCATTTGTGTTCACAAAAAGTGGTGAGCCGGCTGGGACTCGAACCCAGGACCCACGCCTTAAAAGGGCGATGCTCTACCAACTGAGCTACCGGCTCGGACGCCATAAGATACCTTTTGAGAAAGGAGCGGTCGGCCTTGTGGTGCAGACCTAGAGGTCCGCACCACAAAGAGACACCACGCGAAAAAAGTGGAGCCACCCGAGCGGGTAGATTCCTATCATGCCCGAAGAGAAAGGCACATACGTAGCCGCAGGCGTGGATATAGACGAGGCTCAGCGCGCCCTCAGGAGCGTGAGGGACGCGATCATCCAGACGCACAGTGTAGAGGTGCTCGGCGGCATCGGAGGATTCGGTGCCTTGTTCGAGCCCAACTTTGCCAACATGGACCGTCCAATCCTGGTCAGCAGCGTCGATGGCGTTGGGACCAAGACCAAGATCGCCGCAATGGTCGCCGACTTTTCTAACATCGGCAAAGACATCGTCAACCATTGTGTCAACGACATCCTTTGCCAAGGCGCGAGGCCGCTGTTTTTCCTCGACTACTTTGGTTGCTCAAAACTCGACCACGACGTGTTTCAAAGCGTCGTCACAGGTGCGGCGAGTGCGTGTAAGGCAGTCGGCTGCGCTCTTATCGGAGGCGAGACCGCCGAGATGCCGGGCGTATACCTTGACGGCGAGACCGACATCGTGGGGTGCATTGTCGGAGTGGTCGATTACACCAAACGGTTGCCAAGTGAAGCCGTCAACAATGGGGACAGGCTGATCGGTGTGGCATCGAACGGCCTCCACACCAACGGTTACTCGCTTGCGAGAAAAGTATTGTTCGACCAAGCCGGACTCTTGGTCAGTGATCGGCTTCAAGGCATGGAAGCGACGATCGGGCAGGCGCTGCTTGAGCCGCACCGGTGTTACTTCCGCTGTTTTGAAAACTTGCTCGAATCCGGGTCGATCCATGCGCTCGCCCACATCACGGGAGGCGGCATCTATGACAATCTTGCGCGTTTCCTACCGAGCGGGTTGAAGGCGGTCGTTGAAAAGTCGGCGTGGACGCCTCCGACCCTGTTCAGCGAAATCCGAAGATTAGGTGGGATCGACGATGTGGAAATGTACCGTGCATTCAACATGGGCATCGGGATAGTAGCGGTCGTGCCCCAGGATCACGCACGAGGCATTGTCGAACAACTCAACGAAACCGGCGAGAGTGCAACGATCATCGGCGAACTCCAATATGGGTCAACCGACGTCGTCCTCATCTGAGGCCACGACTGAAAAGACAAAGCGGGCGTTGCCGAACGCGATCTGGTCGCCGTCCTGCAACACAGTTTTTTCAATGCGCTCGAAGTCGCTGCGCAAGACGTAGGTCCCGTTCGACGAGCCGAGGTCTTCCAACCAATAGGTTGCGTTCTCGAACCAAATCCTCGCGTGCCTCCTCGACACTTAAGAACTGCCCTCGATTCCGGAAAGGTCGATTGTTGAATCGTCATCCGCCTCCGGCGAGCGACCAATGATGGCTGGCACATCGAAGTAGAACACATGGGAAGTCGGCCGGCCCGAAACGAGCAGCACGAGCCGAGCGGTCGTCCTAACACGAGTCGCCAAAGAACTTTCGGCGGCAGATTCAAGGTTCGCGGCGGTCTCTTCGTTGGCGCCCCCAAGCGTCATGTCGCGCAAGAGTTCCGCCTTCGAGGATTCGATTTCAATTGCTTGGTTTGATCCAATCGCTTCAAGCAGCCGCTGAATCTCGTGCAGAGCCGTGTAGGTGTCGCTGCTGTCGAACTTTTCTTGGTGCGCAAAGCGGTTCCTTGTTTTGCGCACCTGATGCACCAAATGGCGGACGTCTGCGTTCAACTCCGAATGAAAAGCGATATCCCAATGGTTGATCATTGTATTGACCAATATCTGAACGTCGATGTTCTCTCGCCCGTCGCGGCCCTCGGGAAATGCGTACATCGAACGGTATCGCTCGTCGCCAAAATGCGATCCCAGCCGGTCGGCGACATAGGTGTCCAACTCGTCCCTCAATGCGTCGAGGGAGATGCGGAGGCGCTCATAGTTGTTCAAGGCGCTCTTATTCCCCTTTTGCTAACTGTAAAAAACAAACCTGGCATTGCCAAGTGCGATCTCATCACCGCTCTTGATCTCTTCCTTTTCGATTTTGACAAAGTCGTCGCGCTTAATGAACGTCCCGTTGCTCGATCCGAGGTCTTCGAGCATGAACGCATCTCCGTCGAGCATGATCCGCGCGTGCTTGCGTGAGACGAACGACCCTTCTTCGACGGTGCCAAGATCAATGTCGATCGGACCGACCGTGGGATCGAACCGCCCGATGGTCGCTGGTGGCGTAAACCCGAACGAAATGTCGGTCTCGGCCCCAGCGCGCTTGAGAACGAGTCGCGGGCCGACTTGCTCGGGTATGACAGGCGCTTCGACCGCCGTCTCCTCGCTTGATTGATCTGGTGTCAGTTCTGTTGTCTCTGTGTCGTTCATGCTTCGACCCCGTTCGTGGGCCCATTTGAATTCCGGCCCCTTTTCAACCCCATTATGGCCCGCCTTCGTTACCAAGATACGTCGTGAGTCTCGCAAAAAAGTAGGGCGCACCCCGAACTGACGCTGGCGGAGACGCGATCTCCCGTCGCCTCGTTCGAGACGCTTAGCCGCCCGCCTATCTTGATCGAGTCATCGGTGAGTTGCCATTGCGTACCCGTCAGCGATACTCCCACGCAAGGGGTCAGGGGCACCAAGGAGACTCGCTGCCCAGGCTTCGTTTGAACCGAGCAGTTGTGCTCGGACCGGACCACGTAGCCGATACCACGCCTAAACGCGATGCGCAACCGCAAATGGGATGCAACGATGCTTGAGATCGTCGAAATCACATGGTCTGGCAGGTCGCCCTCGACGCACGTCAAGGTTAGTTCTTGGTGGGCATCCGCGGCCACGAGAGACAGCAATTTGTCGCAGTCGGTCCTGTTCTCGTCGGTGTCCTGTACGAGCCGCAGGCTCGTGGCTTGGTCTTTCATCGTGAACGAGTCGAAGTCACCGACGATGATCGGCTCAAAGCCAGCGGCAATTAAGCGATCCGCGCCTGAGTCCGCTCCATAAATGACGTGTGCAGTAGACGCCCATGCACGTAAGAGGTCGTCGCTTACGTCTTGTCCTCCCAACACGCCCAACACTCGGATCGGCACGAGTTGATTGTGACGCATTTGATTGTAGTGAGGCTTTTGGATATCGATGATTCATTCTTTGCTTGCGTACAATCGTGCGCAAAGGACCCACGTGCAGGGTGAGATGATCATACGACGTGAGAGGCGCAAAAACTTTTTCTCTCATTTTTGATTTTCTGTAGACACAGGCGTTGCGCGTGTGTATAATCCGTTCGCTTTTGGCTCAACTAGAGCCCGTGTTTTTTGATATGTCGGATGGACAGTTCACACTTATAGACCAGGATGGCTCGGCACTTGTCGGAGCGTGGGAGCGCGCTTTGGAAAGACTTTCTGACGAAGTGCCGGGGACAGCCTATAAAAAATTCTTGCAACCATTGAGGCCGCTCAAACTTCAGGGCGGAGAGGTGCATTTCGCCGCGCCAGGAAACTTCGTCGCGGAATGGGTCCGCGACAGATACCTTGATCGGGTCGCACAAGCGATCGGTGACGAACTTGGTGAGACCGTGACGGTCAAACTCAGTGTCGAGACAAGAACAAAACCAGAGTCAAATGCAATCGTGTCGTCGACGATGCAAGTCGCATCGACGCGCATCTTGGAAGACGATCCTTATACTGCGACGCGGTTTCGTCCGAACCCAACGTTCAATTTCGACAACTTCGTTGTAGGGCAGAGCAACAGACTTGCTTATGGTGGCGCGATGGCCGTCGCCGCATCGCCAGGAAACAAATACAATCCGCTGTTCGTCTATGGCCCTTCTGGACTTGGCAAAACGCACCTCTTGCACGCGATCGCGAATAGAATCCTGAGCCGCGACGCGAGTTTTCCGTTGATGTACGTCTCCGGGCAGCAGTTTGCCGAGCAGTTCGTCACGGCCCTTCAAACGAACCGCATCGACGAGTTCAGAAAGAGGTTCAGGAGCGTCAGCGTCTGGCTCCTTGACGACGTTCAGTTCATCATGGGCAAGGACAAGACTCAAGAAGAGGTGTTCCACACGTTCAACGAACTCCATGCCGAAGGAAAGCAGATCGTACTGTGCGCCGACCGCGCGCCGCGCGACCTTTTGCAAATGGACGAGCGGCTCCGGTCAAGGCTCGAGTGCGGCCTCGTCGCCGATGTGCAAATGCCCGACACGGAAACGCGCTGCGCGATTATTCAGATGAAGGCAGTCTCGGAAAGCATTCCATTGCCATACGAAGTCGCGATGTTTCTCGCAGAGTCCGTTCCCGGAAACATTCGCACGTTGCAAGGCGCGCTCAACAAGATCGTCGCCGAAGCGAGTTTCTCTGGAAAGTCTCTATCGCTCGATGTCGCAAAGGACACAGTCGAAAAATATTACAGCGCGATGGCAATGCCAAAGCCTGGGTTCGAAGACATCGTCAACATCGTTTCGCGCCACTATAGGATTCCCAAAGACGACATTCTTGGAACGTCGCGCAAAGCGCCGATTGCGCACGCGCGCCACGTCTCAGTCTTTTTGGTGCGCGAAATCACGGGTGACTCCTGGAAGCACATCGGTACGCTCTTTGGCGGACGCGACCATTCGTCGATGATGCACGCGCACAACAAAGTGCGCGGAATGACGAACCACGACCGCGAGTTCGGGAACACGATTCACGCGCTAAGGCGCGAGGCCTGGCCGGAGGCGCAGTGATCCTCGCCCGCCTGACCTGGAAACAGGTCAGGGCGCTATCGCGGGAAGTAGTAGTCGTTGTGCCGACCGGCTCATTGGAACAGCACGGCCCACACTTGCCGCTGTTCACCGACTCCTTGCTCGTCACGGCTGCTGCCAAGGCGATCGAGAGGAACGTCCCTGAAAAAATCCTGTTGACGCCGACGCACTGGCTCGGCTGTAGCGGGCACCACCTTGCGTTTAACGGTTCGCTCTCGAACAGTTTCGGGGCCTACACCGATGGCCTCGAACAGACAGCGGAGTGCCTCATCGCGCACGGTTTCTTCAAGTTCTTCTTCCTCAATGGGCACGGGGGGAACTCTGCGCCGAACAATCTCGTCTGTCGAAACCTCAAAGCCAAGCACAAGAACATCGTGGTCGGGACGGCGGGATACTTCGACTACATCCCAGTACAAATACTAGAATCCACGATGGAAGGGAAATCGAAAAAGATCCAACACGCTTGTGAGGCCGAAGCCAGCCTGATGATGCATTTGCACCCGGAACTTGTGCATCAAAGCGAACTCAGGGACGACGGCCTGGCGACAGAACCAACGATCCAGGGACTCACTTTGCACTTCGACGAGTTGACCGAAGAAGGCTCGCTCGGATACGCGACCTTAGCCACGGCTCCTAAAGGGAAGATCTTGTTTGAGGCGGCGGTGGAAGGCGCGACTGCGCAACTCTCTGCTCTTGCCGACGGTTTCGCCCTTGTCGAGATTTGACCGGCGCACGCCTTGTCCAGGTTCAAAATCGAGTATCATACGGACTATGTTTCGTCGATTCTCATTTGGATCGGTCTTCTGTGCGCTACTTCTGAGTATGGGGTTCGTCGCAAAAGCCGAGGAAGACTCGTATTTTGGGCCCCAAGTCGGCCTCTTTTATCCGCAAAGCACGGTGCTGAAAAACGCGCTGGGCGACAGTTGGTTCAGTTTCGGTGCGAGCCGCATTCGGCTCTTCGACATGAACCAGCGCAAGATTGCGCACGACTGGCAAGCGATCAGCCAGCGCGACAACGGCAGCAATATTTTCATCTTGACTGGCTCGTTGGGCTATGTCATGCCACTTGCGCAGGAAGGCGCAACGACCCAACCGTATTTTGCGGTTCGCGGCGGCCTTGCATACATCGATTACGCAATCGAAACGCCTGGAGGAAGGGAATCGGGCAAGCGCATCGGCGGCAACGCGAACATGGCGCTCGGGATGCTCATCAGCAACCGTCTTAACATCGAGGCTCGATATGACTGGTGGAGCGGATACGACGGTCTCAGTTTCAACGGCATGACGCTTTCTGCGCGCTACGGCATCGTCCGTTTCTAACCCGGAGGTCATGGCGAAGTCGGTCGAAAATCGCGTCCCTCAAGAAAAACTCTTCCTCGTATACGTGAACGAGGATCAAGCGGACGACGATTCGATCGAAGCAGAACTTGAGGGTCTTGCGGAAGCAGCGGGCGGCGTGGCGGTGGGAAGCGACCGCCAGCGTGTTCACAAGCCGTTTCGTGCCACCTACCTGGGGAGTGGAAAGGTCGGCGAGATCAAGTCTTACGCCGCTGAAACCGCTGCAGACGTCGTGGTCGTCGATGCTTCGTTGAGCGGGACTCAAATTAAGAACCTTGCTGATGAGATAGGAGTCCGCGTCATCGACCGCGCCCAACTCATCCTCGACATCTTTGCCCGTCGAGCGCATACGAAAGAGGGTCAATTACAAGTCGAATTGGCACAAATGACGTATCTGTTGCCCCGACTGATGAGCGTGTACACGAAGTTCGAGCGACAGCGCGGCGGTATCGGAATGAGGGGCCCAGGCGAAACGAAACTAGAAAGCGATCGACGCATGGTCAACAAGCGAATATCAAAACTCAAGGAAGAGATCGAGGACGTGCGCCGGCACCGGAGGATCCAGCGAGAGTCAAGATCGAGGCACCCTCACCCAGTCGTCGCGATAGTCGGGTACACGAGCGCAGGTAAGTCGACCCTTATGAACCGGCTTTCTGGCGCAGGGGTGGTCGTCGACGCGATGCCCTTTGCGACCTTGGATCCAACGACGAGAAAGGTCGACCTGCCGGATGGATTCAGTTTCTATCTCGTGGACACGGTCGGGTTCGTGCGGGAACTGCCGACGGAACTCATCGCTGCGTTCCGCGCGACTCTAGAAGAGGTCGCGCTGGCCGATCTGCTTCTTCACCTTGTCGACACTTCCAACGACAATTGGGAGGCCCAACGCGATTGCGTCATCGACACGATCGAGCAACTGGGAGGCAAGGACGTTCCGATGGTCACTGTCTTTAACAAGATCGACAAAGTAGACGACCGAACAATGGTCGATCGGTTGCTTGACGATTTCCCGGGGAGCGTCGCGATCAGCGCGGAAAAGGGAGAAGGCGTCGAGTCGCTCTTGCAAGCCGTCACGATAGCGTGCGGCAGCAGAATGGAGCGCGTCACGGCGATCGTGCCGTATGACAAGACCGCGTTGATCGATGCTTGCTACAAATTTGGAAGAGTCATCAAGAAGGACTATAAAGATGAAGGCGTCTATCTTGAAGCAGACGTTCTTCCTGACATGGTCGCTAAACTAAGAGAGTACGCCGTCTGATGGACGTGCTCGATGCGCTGGACTTAACTCGTAAAAGGCTCGTCGCGGCGGGGATCGATGCAACGTTGTTGGAGGCGCAAATGCTCGTCGCTCACAGCGCGGGTCAAGACAAAAACTGGGCCATGACGCATCCAGACGGACTCATTGATCCATTAATCCTCGAGCCATTTGTTCGTCGCCGAGAGAACCGAGAGCCGCTCGCATACATTCTGGGATGGCGCGAGTTTTATGGTCGGAGGTTCGACGTATGCTCGGACGTACTCATCCCGAGACACGAGACGGAAACATTGGTCGAACTCGCGCTCGCGCTCATTCTGAACATAAAAGCGCCGCGCATCATCGATCTTGGGACGGGATCTGGATGTTTGGCGGTGACGATTAAGTTGGAGAGGCCCGATGCCCTTGTTGCGGCGTCCGATGTTTCTCCTGCGGCGCTCAAAGTCGCCGAAGACAACGCGACGAAACTTGGTGCGAGCATCTTGTTCCGCGAATCGGACCTGTTCAAGTCATGGAGGGGCGAGAAGTTCGACCTGATCGTCAGCAACCCACCATACGTCGGCGCCAACGTTGAACTGCCTCCTGAAGTCCGACTGTTCGAGCCTCCATTAGCGTTGTTCGGATATGACGGATACGACGAATATGACCTTTACCGTCGGATTGCGAGAGAGGCGAAGGCGAACATGACCTCAAGAGGACTGATCGCCATCGAGGTCGGCGACCACCAGGCCACCGACGTGATCGGGCTGTTCGAAAAGGAACGCTGGTGTCGCGTCCAAATGCGCGAAGACCTGGACGGGATGCCGCGTGCCCTCGCGTTCCAAAGGGTGTGACATAATCCCCCGAGCGATGCAGATCGTCGTGCCCAACGAGTACAAGCCGCTCTATATCTACGACGAGGAAAACCCGATCGTCAAGGTTCCAGCGGCAGTCCTCCTCAAGAAGGCGATCGAGGTTCAGCGAGTGACCAAATGGCACATGGTGATCGCGGAAAACATGTCGCGAATCCTAATCAAAGCGAGGGGGATCGGGCTCGCCGCGCCGCAGATCGGCATTTCAGAGCGCATCATCGTCATTTCGCCCAACGACAGGCCCATCGTCATGTACAACCCTAGGGTTATGCGGGCGGAAGGGTCTCAGATCGGTGAAGAAGGCTGTTTGAGCATTCCGGGGCTTTATGGGAACGTCGAGCGGTCGGAGTTCGTCGAGGCGACCGCACTCGATCGGAAAGGGCGCGAGTCCACTTGGGATCTCGATGGTCTGGCCGCGCGCGTGTTCTTGCACGAACTCGACCATCTTGAGGGAATCCTTTTTACCGAACGTGCCGACCCTGCGACGCTCTATTGGCAGATGCCGAGTGCCGATAGGAGGGCTGAGTGAGGCTCGTGTTCTTCGGCACAAGCGCATTCGCCGTACCCGCGCTCGAACGCCTCGCCCCCCACATCGTTCTTGTTGTTACAAAACCTGATAGACCAAAGGGAAGAGGACTCGAATGGACTGCCTCGCCGGTGAAAGAAAGCGCGGTCGAAATTGAACTCCAGGTTGAAACTCCTCCAAAGTGTCGGGCGCCCGAGTTCGTTTCGCGTCTTGTTGATACTGCTGCAGATCTTTTCGTCGTCGCCAGTTACGGTCAGATTCTCCCGCAGTCCGTGCTTGACGTGCCAAAGCACGGATGTATAAACCTTCACGCTTCGATTCTTCCAAAGCACCGTGGCGCATCGCCTATCCAGACAGCGATCTTCGAAGGCGATGAAGAGACAGGCGTGACGCTCATGAAGATGGACGCGGGGCTCGACACGGGGGGGGTAATTGCTTCTTCGAAAACCAAGATCGATCCCGACGAGACTGCAGGCGAACTGCACGACCGGCTCGCCGTCTTGGCCGCAGACCTTGTACACGAATGGATCGATCGGCTTGCTTCTGGAAAAGCGCGGGCCGTCCCCCAAGACAACGAAAGTGCGACCATGACCCACAAGACCCACAGACTCGACGGACGGCTCTCGCCTTTTATGCCGGCGACAGAGGCCCACAGGCGGTTTCGGGCCTTTACGCCTTACCCTGGCTCTTTCCTTGAGGTGCGTTCCGGTACCCTCAAAGTCCGGAAGGCACGGCTCGACCAAGACCGGAATGGTGAGCCGGGAACTGTATTGGAGACCCGACCCAACTTCGTCCTAGCGTTTTCAGAGGGATCGCTCGTCCTCAAGGAAGTCCAGCCTGAGGGCAAGCGGACACTAGTCGGATCGGAATATGCGAACGGGGCACGGATCGCGGTCGGAGACTGTTTAGTGCCCTAGGAAACGAAGCCATGAAGAACCAAGTCGTCGTCCGCGCCGTTATGGGCCTCTGCACCATCATCGCGCTCTATGTCGGATACCTCTTCCTTAGAGAATTTCTCAAAGACCCGGATACTGGAGCGGTCGACTCAGTGGGCATGGTGGCGGCGATCGAATACTTAGAGGACGGCTCTCAGGTCGTTTATTTCGACGCAATCGGAAAGACGCATGTTTCCCCGAACTACGAAAAGGGCGCGTCAGACATCGAACCTATTTGGCGACCTGACGGCCAGCGCATCTTCTTCGCTAGCGACCGAGGGGGCAAGTCGAACAGCATCTATAGATGGAACATCGCGACGGACGCAGTGGACCAGAGGTCGTTCGGATCGCTGAGCGAGGGCGCCCTATTCTATGGTCCTGCCGAT
>CAYYZP010000359.1:0-16824 GCA_964476165.1 uncultured Fimbriimonadaceae bacterium | reverse complement strand
TTCAGGGATCGTAATGAGTTCCAGAACTTCGGCAGCGAACGCGTATACCAATATTCCCGTCGCCTGATCGATGGGAATCCCGCGAGAGCGAAGATAAAAAAGCGGCACTTCCTCGATCCGCCCCACCGTCGCGCCGTGCGTACACTTGACGTCGTCCGCGTAAATCTCCAATTGCGGCTTCGAGTCGATGGTCGCCTTCGGAGACAAGAGCAAAGCCGCGTTGTTCTGCACGGCGTCAGTCTTCTGTGCGTCCTGATGGACGAAGATCTTGCCGTTGAACACCACCGTCGCCGCGTCGTCCACGATCTGCTTGTACACCTCGAACGAATTGCAGTGTGGCTTGGCGTGATCGAGGCGCGTGTGGTTGTCGATGTGCTGCCCCCCCCGCCCGACCACGACACCGTCGAGCCGCGTCACGATGTTCTGACCGCCAAGCCATATCTCTTGGTCGGTGCGCGCAATCGCCCCGCCAAAACAGACGTTGTAAGAGCGGTACTCGCTGTCGTCCTCTTGCTTGATCGACCAGAGCGCGGCACTAAAGGTAGTTTCAGACTCGTCCTGGACGCGGACGTGCTCAATGTTCGCGTTTCGGCCAACAAATACCTCCGTCACAGGCAGCACGAGGTTGGTACCCCCACCGTCAGTCACGTACGTCTCTACGATCCGCGCGCGCGAGCCCTCTTCCGCAACGATCAAAATCCGTGGCGCGACCACCTGTCCGTCGCCAGAAACTACGTGGACGATCTCGATGACCTCCCCCACCTGACAGCCAGCGGCAAGGTGTACGTAAACACCGTCCTCAAAAAGCGCCGTGTTCAACGAGGCAAAAGTGTGCGAGTCCGCCTTTGCGATCTGCCCCAAAAACTTTGAAACGTCCCCCCCCGAAAGGGCATCGCGCAATGACCCTACAGTCAGACCAGGCACACCCGGCAAGACGAGTTGGTTGCGGTCCAACCGACCATTGACCACGACCACGCGCACTCCCGAGGTGTTCCAAGGCAAAGAAAAACTAAAAACCGCAGGGCCAGGCAAAGCAGGCTCAAACGAGCGCCCAATTAGGGCGCGCAACGGCGTATATTTCCACTCCTCGTTCTTCGGAGTCGGAATCCCGTGCTCACGGTGTATTGCAAGCCCACGCAAACGCAGCGCCTGCAACCACGACGGTCCTTCACTCGCCAACTTTTCGCCGTGCGCAAGGGCGGAAGATAGTTCCCCCTCGTACCGTTGCAGAAGTTCGTTCGACATCAGGGCTATGCGAACTCCTTTTCCAACCACCCGTACCCCTTTTCTTCCAACTCCAGAGCGAGTTCTTTGCCGCCGCTCCTCACGATCCGTCCAGAAATCAAAATATGCACGTAATCCGGAACGATGTAATTGAGCAGCCGCTGATAGTGGGTCACGATCACGAACGACCGCGAAGGCGAGCGCAGTGCGTTCACACCGTCCGCTACAATTTTGAGCGCGTCGATGTCCAGTCCAGAATCTGTCTCATCAAGTACACAAAGCGACGGCTCCAATACGGCCATCTGGAAAATCTCATTCTTCTTTTTCTCCCCCCCCGAAAACCCTTCGTTCACGCTGCGCGAAAGCATGTCCGCGCTCAGACCGAGCAACTTCACTTTCTCTCGGATGTAAGTGAGGAACTCCATTGCGCCAATCTCCTCCTCGCCGTTGGCCTTTCGAGTCGCGTTCAGAGCGGCCCGCAAAAAGTAGGTGTTGCTCACGCCGGGGATCTCGACCGGATATTGGAACGCCATGAACACACCCTTGTGCGCCCTCGCTTCGGGCTCCATTTCGAGCAGGTCTGCGCCGTCCAATGTGATCGAGCCCGACGAGACCTCATAGGAGTCCCGGCCCGCGATTACGTTGGCGAGTGTGCTCTTTCCGCTCCCGTTCGGCCCCATGATCGCATGGACCTCGCCCGCGCGTACGCTCAGGCTGACGCCATTGAGGATTTTGTTGCCCTCGACCCCGGCGCAAAGGTTCTTGATCTCTAACATTGTTCTTGGCGTCATTTTACGGCCCGCGCAGAACTAAGCCAAGCCGAATGGCTGACAAAAATGTAAAGATTCCTGCCAGCCAGTCGGACTTCCCTTTGTTACCGCAAGTTTGTACGAGAGAGTCGAAGATCAAGTGAAGCAGACCCCGCGCCCTTCAAAACAAGCGCGACCGCAATGGTGATCGCCAATATATGGAACTCGATCCCCTCACCCTGCTGGCCACCGAACCAGTTCATGAAGAACCCGTTGGGAAAGTGGACAAGCAGGGCCGCGCCAGCCATGATGACCCCGACGCTCGCCGCCGCGAACCGGGTGGCGAACCCGCTGACAAGCAAGAACGGCGCGAAAAATTCGCCCAGGATGACGAGGAAAACGATCGGGGCCGGGAGGTTCTGGCTCAAGGCGTCCATAGTTCCTTTGAACCCGTAGCCGCCGAACCAGCCGAGCATTTTTTGGGCTCCGTGGGGCCAAAGCATGGCTGCGAGGCCGATGCGAAGGGCGAGTTGCCCGGTACTGGGCTGGGTGGCGACGAGTTTGCTGAAAAACCCGGTCAATGCGACCGGAGAGTTGACTGAAACGACTTTTGACATCTGATTTTCTCCTGTGACAATTGGATAGTTGCGCGTACAACGACATTGTTCCACACTTTAGCTGCTTGAGCAACTACATAGGTACAAAGGCCAGATTGCTGCCACGAAGGCAGGTCGCTCTGCGTCCTAGGTAGTGGCGCGTGCAACTACCCCTATGAGCGACACCCAAAACGACCCCAAACTGATGGCCTTCTATTTGATGCTGGTGGCTCAGTCGAGGCTGGCTGTGAAGTGCTCGTCGTTGCTCGATGCCCAGTCCCAGGTTCCGTTGGACGTGTACGACGTGCTCGTGACACTTGACTACGCCCCGGACCATCGTTTGAGGCTGAGCGAACTGGCCGAAAAAATCCTGCTCTCCCGTAGCGGGCTCACGCGTCGTCTGGACAGGCTGGAGAAACAGGGATTCATAAGGCGGCAAGGCTGCGCCAAAGACAAGCGGGGCGCCTATGCCGTTCTGACCGAGGCTGGCATGGCGGCGCGGGAGGCCGCATGGCCAACCTACAAGGAAGCCATCCGAACCCATTTCGGCGACCGAATGACTGAGGGCGAGGCCAAACAACTCGCCGCCGTCATGAAACGGGTCATCGAATCGCTTGACAAATGCGCGGCTACGGACGAGTGATGAGTGACGAGTGACAATTGAAGATTTGCGACCACTTGCCGACAACCTGACGACGCCCCCCCCCCTTACTCGATCCTCAAAATCTCCTTGATCGCCTCCGCTTGTCGCACGGTGAGCGTGGGTACGGACGCGATCTCCTCGACGCTTGCGCGTCGGATGCCTTCAATCGACCCAAACGTCCGCAACAATAGTCGCCGCCGCTTCGGACCGATTCCAGGAATCTCATCGAGCACGCTCCCATGCATCCTCTTGTTGCGCAACTTTCGGTGATAGGTAATCGCAAATCTGTGCGCCTCGTCACGGAGTTTGCGGAGCATCATTAACCCAGGCGAAGTAAGCGGCATGACAACTTCGCGGTAGATGTATCGGTCCTTCCCACTGTTTGCAAGAATTGTGGTGCGGAGGTCCACGTCTGCACTCCCGCCGAGGAGTAACTCAGGAACATACACGATCTCGTGCTTCTTCGCTAATCCAACCATCGCAAAACTCAACCCAAACGCGTCGCGCGCCTTCAAGGCTGCTGAAAGTTGCCCCTTGCCGCCGTCAACCACGATCAAATCAGGAACAACGGAAAACTTTTCTTCCCCGTCCAAAAAAGCACGGAGCCTGCGCGTCAAGACCTCGTGCATCATCGCAAAGTCGTTCGGGTCCTCCGGGTGATAACGGATTTTAAACCGTCGGTACTCGCGAGAGGCCGCTTCGCCGTCCTGTACGACCACCATCGAGCCCACAGGCGCTTTGCCCTGGATGTTGCTGATGTCGTAGCATTCGATGCGCGATGGCGGAGAAGCAAGCCCGAGTTCCTCGGCGAGTTGCGAGGACGCGCTCTCGGCCCAAGACTCCCGTTGCTCCATTTCCAGACTGAAAGTTTTGAGCGCTTGCTCTGCGTTCTGGGCAGCTAAGTCGACCAACCGCAGCCCCTCCCCCCCCTGCGGAACGGCAATAGTGACCGCAGCGCCGCGCCCCTGTCTGAGCCATTGTTGCACGATCTGCTTTTCCGCGATCTCGACAGGCAACAGAATCTCCCGCGGCACCTCGGGCACATCGCTGTAATACTGCTTGACGAACTCTTGCACCGCCTCGGTGGGGGCACTGTCCTTCGAGCCGTCCAGGATGAAGTGCCGCTGGCCGATCAGTCGCCCCCCCCTGATGTAGAGCATCTGGATCGCCGCTCCTCGGTCGTCCTTGACCACTGCGATCACGTCGCGGTCTCCTTCGTCGTCGCTCAGCACTTTTTGCCGCTCCAAGACTGAAGTGAGCGCCGAAATCTTGTCGCGCAACGCCGCCGCCTTTTCATAGTCCAGCGCCTCAGACGCCGCATTCATCTGTCTCTCGATCTCTTCTATTACCCCTGCCTCTCGACCAGTCAGAAAGTCCATCACTTGACCGATCACACCCTTGTACTCGGTCTTGTTCGCCAGCCCCGCACATGGCGCAAGGCACTGGCCGAGATGAAAGTAGAGGCACGGCTTTTGCTCGGGCCTACCGCTCCAACTCTTTCCGCACGGGATCAAAGGAAACACCTTGTGCAACAGTTGCAGAGTTTCGCGCACCGCGTTCGTACTTGTATATGGACCAAAGGAACGGCCCTTACCCTTGCGCGGGTTTCGCGTGAAAAGCACGCGCGGAAACGCCTCCTTGGTCACGACGATGAACGGATAACTCTTGTCGTCGCGCAGTCGCACGTTGTAGGGCGGGCGGTGCTCTTTGATGAGGTTGCACTCGAGCACGAGCGCCTCGAGTTCGCTGTCCACGACGATCCATTCGATGTCGCGGATCTTGTGGACCATGCGTTCGATCCGCACGCCGTGGTTGGTGCTCTGGCGAAAGTACGATCGCACACGAGAGCGCAGGTCAATCGCTTTGCCGACGTAGAGCACATCGCCCGACTCGTCCCGGTAGATGTAGCAACCGGGCTTTTTCGGAACCGACTTGAGCCGCTCCGCCACTTTCTCGTCCGAGTTCTTCGTCGGCATCTCGCCTTATCAATTTACTCGCACTTGGTCGCGTAAAATGGACGTGTGCTCAAGAAATGGGGCCCCGCGCTCCTGATAGCCGTCGCCATCGTCGCCATGGTCGTGTGGGCGAAGTGCTTCGAGACTCCGATCGAGCACCATGAAGCGACCAAGGAGTGGGAGTTGCGAGACATTGCCGTTTCGATCGTCCGCGAGCCGACCAAGTCCGCGCAATGGACGGGAGAGATCAATCGAGACCTGCTCAGCCCACTGAGCGCCGAGAGCAGGGTGGCCGTCGACATTGGCGCCGACCTCGAGGAGATGCGGCGAGTCGCAAGCGATCAATTGGCGGCAAACCTGAGAGTACACGAGCGTAGTCCGGTTATGGAAGGGAGCACTTCGCTCATTGATTCAACACAGATATTAATGGCACTCATCGCCTGCGAAACAGTCCTGGGCGACCGCAAATCAGCAATCATTCATGCGCGATTCGCCAACGAAATATCGATCAATGCATTAAAGTCTGCGAACAGCATCGAACAATGGAGCCAGGCGTCCGCCGCACGAATGCTTTTCAGTGAATCGCTCGCCAAGATAGCGACCGACCCAGGATGGACAAAAGTTCAACGAATGTTCTTGGGGTCGTTCGCGCACGACCTTCATCGCCAGTCACTCGCACGCGTAATCCATCTAAACCTCTTTGACCCGATCGCGATTGACGTTGCAGAGGCTAGCGAGCGCAGAGACCTCCAAAACGTCGTCGCTGAAAGCATCTTCCAGGACCCAACAGAAGACGAGACCGCGCTCGTCTCTGCACTTTTGGTCGGACACAAACGCGCGTTCAGCCCAGAGAAAACCATGACATCGATGTCCCATTCGGTCAAGGATTTCATGGCGTCACTGAGCAAACCGTGGGGCGAAAGTGAGAAGGTCCTCGACCTCTTATCTGAAAGCCAGTCCATTTGGGTCGAGTTCGAAGACATTTTGCAGAAAGACGACCTCAGCGCGACCGCCACGATCAAAGACCTTAAGGCAAAGATCGCACGAACAGAAAACCCGGTCGGCCTCGCCCTACTCCACCGCCAAAGGCTCTCGTGGTCGAACTACGTCCAGTCGGCGTACGTGGCGGACGCAAAGGAGGCGATGGCACAGATCGCGATCCATAAGGGAACTAGAGACTTCGACGCCGCGACCATTAATGACCCTTTGACCGGCAAGCCGTTCGACCTGACTGGAAAGACGCCGAAGACGAGCCTCAAGGATGCGGGAGCCGTGTACTCTTTCGTCCGAGCCTTCGCCGAGATCGACTAAGTGTGAAACGTTTTCCCACTGGCCCGCATTATCTGTCTCAAATGTCTTATAATCCGCTAAGAGAACACCAAGAGCAATGACACACAGGACAACTGCACTCGTCGGAGCCACCATCTTGGCGCTTGCGGCACCAGCACTTTCTGGCGCACAAAAGAAGTCGACCGCCGCTCCAGACTTCACGGCCGAAGCGAGCGACGGCAAGACCTATACGCTCAAGACGCTGACGGCAGAAAAACCGCTAGTGCTCTACTTCATTAAGCGGGGGTGCCCGACGAACGCCGAAGCCGTCCAATACTTTCAAGCGATTCACGCGGCCTACAAAGGCAAGGCGAACATCGTCGGCGTCATCGACGGTGACAAGCAAGAGTTCAAACAGTGGAAGCCCGACTTCAACGTCAGTTTTCCGGTGCTCTTCGATCCCGCGATGAAAATCATCCGCGACTACAGGGCAGCCGCTTCGCCGACCGTCATCGTTGTCGGCACGGACCAAATCGTCAGCCTCAATCAGCGGGGCTATTCACAGTCCAGCCTGGAGACTCTCAATGCGACCGCGGCTAAGATCGCGGGATATAAGATGGTCCAAGTCGATTTCAAAGGCACGCCCAAAGTCATGACTTTTGGATGAACGTTTTAGGAGTTCCGCTCCGGTCCGGAGGCAAATAAAACGAGCCCGCTTGAACCCAGTTGCAACTATTAGTGGAACCATCAGGTCATTGTTCGCAATATGACTCGTTAATGGCTCGCTTCAACGCAACAATCGCCACACTAGCAATCGCAGCATCGCTCTGCTCATTGTCTTGCAAAGGCACTGAAGGCGGTACCGGTTCTGCTGGAGCAGCCGCGAAAAATACTGCGCTCGACTTCTCGGCGCAGGCGGGCGACGGCACAACGCAGACTCTGGCGTCCCTTACAGGAGAAAAAGCGCTCGTCGTTTACTTTATGAAGTCCAATTGCGGGACGAACGGCGACGCCATTGGCTATTTTAAGGACATCCAAAAGGCGTACGGCGACAAGGTCAATTTCGTCGGCGTCATCAACACCGATAAGTCTGGCCTCGACGAGTGGCAGACATCGTTCAACGTCGAGTTCCCCATGTTGCTCGATCCCGACAAGAAACTGATCAAACAATATGGCGTCGATAGTTCCATTACGATCTATGCGATCGCTTCAGACCAAAGCGTCAAGTTCGTGCAAGACGGCTTTTCACAGTCAAGCCTGAACGAACTGAATGCGTTCATGGCAGAAGCAGCAGGGCAGACGATGGCAAGCCTAGATTTTAGTGGCGCACCGACGTCCCTCACCCCGGGATGAAGCCTCTAAAGATCGCCTCCGGGTGAGGCAAAGATACATCGGCCTAAGAGTTGTTGTTCAGCCGGTCCTCGAGTTTTTCCAGTTCCTTCTCGATGCTGTCGACGTTGGTCGTCACCTGGTCGCTCGTGCCGACCTCGGCCGGAGTAGCCAGTCCAAGTTTCTCTTCGAGTTTCTTGAGTTCTGCCTCGGCGGCGTAGTCCATCGCCTGGTCCTCCATCTGCATCATCTTGCCTTGCAGTGAGCCGGCCATCATCTCCGATCTCGCGGAGGCCTCGGCCTGCTTGTCCTGGATGCGGTCGCGGATGGCGGCAAAAGAACCTTCGTACTCGCTTTCGAACGTCAAGCCTTCGAGCGCTTTGCTGATCGAAGTCTGGATCTGCGCCTGCTTCCATTGCGCCTTCATCGCAAGGGCTTCGGCGGTCTTTCTGCGGACCTCGGTCTCTTGACGCTTGATCGCGGTTTTGACCGCTTCGACTGTTTCCACCGCTTGCGCCAGGGTTGTTTTCAGCGCGGTAACTGTGCCGTCGATGTTGGCCTTTTCGCGCAGGAACTGTCGGGCCAAGTCACGGTTGCCCTGTTGGAGGGCCATCGACGCCTGAGACTCGAGTTGGGCCGATTTCTTCGTCGACTCGTCGAGCATCTGCTGAAGCCGGTTTTTCTGAGTGATAGCCTGAACGGCCCTCTCCCGGTTCTGAACCAATGCCTCCTGCATGTCGCGCCGAGCCTGGTCCAGCATGATATCTGGGTCTTCCAGGTTGTCCATCGTTCGATGGAACAGAGCCTTGAGCCAATGGAAAAATCGCTTCAAATGTGGCCTCGTCTCGTCCGCGGGCGCGGTCGAGCCAAAACATTATACTGGAGCAAGTCGTAGACCGTTCATTGACTCTCCTAACAATAGGACTCGCCCCTGGTTCACCCGTCCCATTCCCGGCCATCGCCGCAGGTAGAATCGGCTCTGTTTTGGGCGCAAGCCCGACCCCCCGGAGGATCATTTTTAGTTATGTCGAACGTTGGCACAGTCGTGCAAGTCATGGGCCCCATCGTAGACGTCCGATTCAACACGGACTCGCTCCCTGAAATCAACAACTCGATCACGATTAAGGACGCAGGTCGCAAGATCGACGTGACTTGTGAGGTCGCACAGCACCTCGGCGACGACATGGTCCGCACCATCGCTTTGGCGACAACCGACGGCCTCGTGCGCGGAATGCCTGCTGAGGACACCGGCGGGCCGATCATGGTTCCTGTGGGAGAAGCCACGCTCGGTCGAGTCTTCAATTTGCTCGGGAACCCTATCGATGAGCGCGGCCCTGTCAACACGACCTTACGCGCCAGCATCCATCGACAGCCCCCACCGTTTACAGAACAAAGCGTAAAGGTCGAACTACTTCAGACAGGTCTGAAAGTCGTCGATCTCCTAGTGCCGTTCAACAAGGGCGGAAAGATCGGACTGTTTGGCGGTGCTGGTCTTGGCAAAACGGTTTTGATCCAGGAACTCATCCGAAACATCGCGGTCGAGGCGTCGGGCGTTTCAGTTTTTGCCGGCGTCGGTGAAAGGACGCGCGAGGGCAACGACCTCTGGCTGGAAATGCAGCACGCGAAGTTTAAGGACGTGGACGGCGTCGAAAAAGCGGTCCTCGACAAGACTGCGATGGTCTTTGGTCAGATGAACGAGCCTCCAGGTGCACGCCTTCGCGTCGGACTCACGGCCCTCACGATGGCCGAGTACTTCCGTGACGAGATGGGGACCGACGTTCTAATCTTCGTCGACAACATATTCCGGTTCGTTCAGGCTGGCTCCGAAGTCTCCGCGCTTCTCGGTCGAATGCCTTCGGCGGTTGGTTATCAGCCGACACTCGCAACTGAAATGGGCTTCCTCCAGGAGCGCATCACCTCGACGAGCAAGGGCTCGGTCACCTCGGTCCAGGCGATTTACGTTCCTGCCGACGACCCGACCGACCCCGCGCCGGCCACCACGTTCAGCCACTTGGACGCCTATGTCTATTTGGACCGCGCCATCGCCTCCAAGGGCCTCTACCCAGCGGTCGATGCGCTTTCTTCGACCTCCAAGAACCTCGACCCGCGAATCGTCGGCGTCGACCACTATCGGGTCGCAAGCCAAGTGCAGCAGATTTTGCAGCGCTACAAAGAACTGCAAGACATTATCGCGATTCTCGGAATCGACGAACTGGGCGACGATGACAAACAGGTCGTAGCGCGCGCCAGAAAGATCGAGCGGTTCCTTTCCCAACCGAACTTCGTCGCAGAGCAGTTCACAGGAAACCCAGGGCGATACGTGACGATCGAAGAGACCGTCGCCGCGTTCAAAGAACTCATCTCGGGCAACCTCGACCACATCCCCGAGCAGGCGTTCCTCTATTGCGGCGGTCTGGACGACGTCAACGCAAAGGCCGCGAAACTCCAGGCGGTCTAACGGATGTCCAAGCAGTTCAAACTTTCGGTGGTCGCGCCCGACCGCACCGTGTTCGAAGACATGGTGCAGAGCGCGATCGTCCCCGGCGAGCGCGGATATATGGGCGTCCTCTGCGACCACGAGCCGTCGATCGTGGCACTAAAGTCCGGGATCGTAGAGTTTATCGACTCGTCGAACCAGTCGCACTACGTTTCGATCAGCGGCGGGTTCCTCGAGGTGGGGGGATCGTCCGCGATCATTCTTGCGAACACCGCTGAGAAATCGGCGGACATCGATGTCTCTCGCGCGGAGCGCGCGTTGGAAGAAGCGCGCAAGGCGCTGCGTGGCGAAGATTCGAGCGTGACCACCCAGCAGGCCACCGAAGAACTCGAACGCGCCATGTCCCGCCTCAAGGCCGCCAAGCGGAACTGACTTCACTCCCATCTCCGCGAATGTTTGTGTCGCGGGCTTCCGAGTCCCGGTCCCACGGGAGAGGGGGCAGGGGGTGGGGCTCCTCCTATTACCGACCAAACTCGTGCCATGGGTGGGCCGATGCATCGTGCGGCATACCCGTGCGCCTGGTTAAAACCTTTCTATTTCTATCCCTCAACTCGCTCTCGGGCTGAGGGATGTCCGCTCGATCGAGACCAGAAAACCTCAATCCCTGAGGGGATTGAGGGATAGAAAGTCACCCAGGCAACCTTTCAGGAAACCACAACTTCAGTTCCCGTTTTGCCGCCGCCAGATCAGAAGAAGAGTGCGTCAAATTGTCATCGATCGACAAAGCCAAATCCCCCCGCACGGTCCCCGGCAGTGCTTCGACCGGATTGGTCGCGCCCATCATCGCGCGGATCGCCTTCACCGCGTTGTCGCCGCGCACGGCCATCGCCACGATCGGCCCACTTGTCAAATAGTCGCACACATCCTTGAAAAACGGGCGCGCCTTATGCTCCGCGTAGTGCTCCTGGACCAGTTTTTTTGGCACGGCCATCAACTTGAGCCCGACGACCTGCAAACCGCGAGACTCGACGCGCCGCGTGATCTCTCCGATCAGGTTGCGCGAGACCCCGCCGGGCTTAATGAGGACGAGAGTCGTCTCCTGCATGTTGGGCCAAGGTTACCTTTCGGCCCCACTCGGCAACGGGCCTCCGCTCGCCTGCGTAAACTGCGCATAGTGTCAGTCGCCGAGTTCAAAAACCTCACAGTCAAATACGGCAACTTTGTCGCGCTCGACGACTTTTCGGTCACGCTCCCCGTCGGTTGCGTCGGGCTCCTCGGGCCGAACGGCGCAGGGAAGACCACGTTCATCAAGACGATGCTCGGTTTCGTCGATCCCGCGAACGGTGGGGGACACGTGCTCGGACACGACCTCGCGACCGAGGGCCAGATGATCCGGCAGAACGTCGGCTATATGCCCGAGCAGGACTGCCACATTCCGGGGATGAGCGCCGTGCAGTTCGTCGCTTATGCGGGAGAACTCGCGGGTCTTCCTGGAAACCAATCGTTGCGGCGTGCGCACGAAGTTTTGGAATACTGCGGACTTGGCGAAGCGCGGTATCGCAACGTCGAAACGTATTCGACTGGAATGAAACAGCGCATCAAACTCGCGCAGGCTTTAGTGCATGGGCCAAAACTATTGCTGCTCGATGAGCCGACCAACGGGCTTGATCCGCGCGGCAGGGAAGAGATGTTGCAACTCATTCGCTCTGTCAGCCACGGAAAAGGGCTGAGCGTCTTGGTCTCTTCGCACTTGCTTAAAGACATTGAAAGAATTTGCGACTTCGCGGTGGTGCTGCTCGCCGGAAAACTCCGCGCCGCTGGCCCAATCCGCGATTTGAAATCCATCAAGGGACAGCCTGTAGACGTCGAACTGCGTGAAGACTCCGATGAGTTTGTCGAGGCGATCAAAAAGTTTGGCATGCAGGTCGAACCATTGAAGCGCGGCGAGTATCGCATCTATGGCGACGTAAAACTCGACGAGACTGCGCAACGGGTTTTTCAAGCGGCTCGCGCGACCGGCGCTCAAGTTCGGCACCTCGCTTTGGCACAGCGCTCCTTGGAAGACGCTTTCCTGGAGGCCATCCATGCCTGAAGCAGGGCCGATCGCCGACCTGAGTTATCGCACTTACGACGGCGTGCTCGATCCCCCCACCCAGCGGTGGAAAGTGATCGCCAAAATGACGATGATGCGCGTCGCCCGCGTGAAGATGTATTGGGTGCTGTGCGCGTTCAGCGGATGGTACTACGGCGTGATGATGGTGTTCCTTTTCATCATGGACACGATGTTGAGCCAGGGACCTGACCAGCAACGCATGGCGCTCGACAGGCTTGGCGGCCTCGACTGGACCGCGCAGTTTTTGAACGGCTACTCGTTCGGACAACTGATGTTCATGTTCATCGCGCTGATGGCGGGGGCGGCGGCGATCGCGAACGACAACCGCTCGAACGCTCTGCTCGTCTATCTCAGCAAGCCCTGCACCAAAAAGGACTACATCATCGGAAAGTGGGTGGGGGTGTTCGTGCCGATCGCGGTAGCGATGCTCTTGCCCGCGCTGTTCTTTTGGATTTTCGGCGCGCTCAACTATCGCGAGTTCGGTTTTCTTACGGACGATCCTTGGCTGCTCGTGAAGATGGTGTTCATTGTGGTGTTCGGTGCGGCGTTCCAGGCGAGCATCGCTCTCGGCGTGAGTTCGCTGTTCAACCAGGGCAGGCTTGCTGGCGCGACCTACGTCGGCATCTACTTCATCACCAACATCATCACGGTCGTCATGAAAGTCATTCTTGGCGAGGCTCACGATGCACCGGATGGTCTTCGAAGACTCTCAGAAACACTCTTCTATTGCTCGATAGACGGCGTCAACATAGGAATCGCCAAGATCATTTTAGGAATCGACGGGGCGCAGTTGTTCGGCCAGCAGGACGTGCTCATCGATCGCCCCCACCCGCTCATCGCCTTTGGTGGAATGTTGCTCATCGGAGGACTTGCGATGCGATTGGTCTGGAAGCGCGTGCGCGCAGTCGAGGTGGTCAAGTGATCTCCTTCCGCGATTGCAGCGTCTGGTACGGCCAGGTGATCGGCATGAACGACATCACGGTCGAGATCCGACCCGGCGTGACCGCGCTGCTCGGTCAAAACGGCGCAGGAAAGACTACGATGATGCGCCTCATTACCGGACAAATGCGACCAACGACCGGCGAAGTGACCGTTTTCGGCGTCAATCCTTTTGCAAACACAGAAGTCTATAAGAGACTAGGCTATGTTCCCGACATAGATAGTTTCCCCGAGCACGTCAGCGGCCGCGAGTTCGTATATCGCATGGCGCGCATGAACGGCATGGCGCACACCGAGGCTCGCAAGAGGACGGACATTGTGATCGAAGAAGTGGGAATGGCGGACAGGTGCGACAAAAGACTTCAGGGTTACAGCAAAGGAATGCGTCAGCGCATCAAACTTGCGCAGGCGATGCTCAACGATCCAGATATCCTACTTTTGGACGAGCCACTCAACGGCCTTGATCCGGTTGGAAGGAGAGAATACATGGACTATCTTTCGCACCAAGCCGCGAAAGGAAAAACGGTACTTGTCAGCAGCCACATTCTCTTCGAAGTCGAGCAGATGACGCGCTCACTGATGCTCATGCATCGCGGGCGCATGCTCGCGAGCGGCGACCTGCGCGCGATCCGAGAACTCATCGACCGCCACCCCCACCGCATCCGCATTATCACCGACCAGCCGCGCGAGGTCGCGTCGCGATTGATGGCCTTGCCCTATGTCATTAGTGCGGAAGTCGACCCGAACGAGCAAGAGGTCGAGATTCGCACCAAACAGCCAGGACTATTTTACGACTCTCTGCCTGCGCTAGTGCTCGAAGACGGGCTGCGCGTTTATGGGTTTGAGAGCCCGGACAACAACTTGGAATCGGTTTTCCATTATTTGGTGGAGGCATAGATGAACTCTTACGTTTTTTGGTCGACTTTCAAGGACATGATGCGGCCCGCGCGGATTTTTCCTTGGGTGGCGTTGGCAATCGTGCTCGGATTGGTGTCGCTTTTGTGGGTCAACATGTCGCGCGACCCGCTCGGCGGTGTTCAATATGGCGTGCTCGTCCGCCTGATCGTCTACCGGGTAGTCGCGCTCGCGGCGGCAATGTTCACGATGGCCGTGGTCGCGCAGGACATCGAGCAAAAGACTATCGTCTACACGGTGACGCGCACGACGCCGCGATCGGTGATGATCGTTTCGCGCACGCTCGCGGCAGTCGCGTCGGTCACGCTGATGTCGTGGATGTCTCTCATTGGCGTGGGACTGGTGTTCCTGGGTGGGGGACTGTTCACGCAGGGAATGTTTTGGATGGATCTCGTCATCATGCTGCTCGGCGCTGGGGCGTATTGCGCGCTCTTTGTTTTTGTTACTTTAATATTGAACAGAGCGATGCTTGCAATCCTGTTCTTCGCGTTCTTGTGGGAGTCGTTCGTGCCGTTCTTCAAAGGCGACATGTACCTCGTGACAGTGAACACCTACATGAGCGTGCTGGCGACCCACCCGAACAAGACCGCCGGCCTCACGTCTCAGGCGCTGCAGGCCGATTCGACGACGGTCACCGCCTGGGTCGCATGGATCGTTCTGCTCGGTGTCTGCGGCGCAATGCTCGCGCTCAACGGCTGGTGGTTCACCCGCAACCAATATTTGCCGCGCGAAGACGCTGAATAACAATTCCCTCTCCCTTGGGAGAGGGTTAGGGAGAGGGTTTTGAAACAGATTCCCTAGCTGTGAGGCACGGGTGTCGCCGACGGGGTCGTCGCTACCCAGGGCACAAATAAATTAGTACGCCTTCGCGAAGACTACGCGTTGCTTGCTCGGCTTGCCTGACACGATGCATTTCCCAGGCTTCGCATCGTCCGGGTGCAGCGGCGACAAGGGGATCAAGCGGATCGTGGCCTTGGTCTCGTCATTGATCTGCTTTTCGGTCTCGCTGGTGCCGTCCCAATACGCGAGCACGAACCCGCCCCCCCCTTCGCCCTCGAACTGTTTCTTGAAAGCCGCCCAATCGTCGATCCGCTTGGTGTGCGCTTCGCGCAAAGCCAGCGCGCGATCAAACAGAGCCTGTTGCATCAATGGAAGTTCCGCAACGATGTGTTCCACAACAGATTCCAAAGAAACCGTTTGCTTCGAATCCTGATCGCGCCGAGCGACCACGCAGTGGCCGGCTTCCAAATCGCGGGGCCCCAACTCGACCCGCAAACACGCGCCTTTGAGTTCCCACTCGTTGTACTTCCAACCAGGAGACTTGTCAGAATCGTCCACCTTCACGCGCACACCAGCAGAGCGTAAGGAAGAAGCCAACGCCCCCACCCGTGCCATAACCGCATCAAGCCCTTCGCCGCGACCGATCGGAATAATGACGACCTGCACCGGCGCCATTCGAGGCGGCAAGACCAATCCCTTGTCGTCGCTGTGCATCATCACCAGCGTCCCGATCAGACGCGTCGAGACCCCCCATGACGTCGCATAAACATACTCCAGTTTGCCCTCCTTAGACTGGAACTTGACATCAAACGCTTTTGCGAAGTTCTGCCCAAGATGATGCGACGTGCCCGCCTGGATCGCGCGCGTGTCCTGCACCATCGCCTCGATCGTGTAAGTGTGGTCCGCGCCAGCAAACTTCTCGCCATCGCTCTTCAATCCATAAAGCACGGGCACCGCCATCCACTCCTCTGCAAACTTTCGATAGCACTCCGTTAAAATCGTCATCGCCTCTTGTTCGGCTTCGTCATAAGTGGCGTGCGCGGTGTGGCCCTCTTGCCACAGGAACTCCGTGGTGCGCAAAAAAAGGCGCGGACGAAGTTCCCAACGCATCACGTTTGCCCATTGATTGATCAGAATGGGAAGATCGCGGTAAGACTGGATCCAATTTTTGTAGGTGTGCCAGATGATTGTCTCGCTGGATGGGCGAATGACATAAGGCTCTTCGAGTTTCGCGTCCGGGTCCACATCGAGCCCGTTCGGCCCCTGCTTAAGGCGATGGTGTGTGACGATCGCGCTTTCTTTGGCGAACCCTTCCACGTGCTCCGCCTCTTTTGCAAAAAACGACATCGGGATCAGCACGGGGAAGTACGCGTTGACGTGGCCGGTCGCCTTGAACATGTCGTCCAACGCGCGCTGCATCAGTTCCCAGATGGCGTAGCCGTGCGGCCGGATGACCATGCTGCCGCGCACCGGCGAGTTCTCCGCCAGTTCGGACTTCTTGACCAGTTCGTTGTACCACTCGGCGAAGTTCTCGCCCCTCGGCGTGATCCCGAGTTCCTTGCTCATGTAATTAGGTTCGATTGTGGCACGGTCGACGCCGAGACTTTGGGAGTGCACGGGCTTGACCGCGAATTGCAATCAGAGGCCAAGCAGGCTCGGGTGACAGAACGGACGATCGCAAGTTTGTTGTCGTTTCACGACCGGGGCAATGCGGTCGCCTGTCCCGGCCACCCTGCTGCCGCAGAGCGACCGCGAGGCTAACGATGCGACGTGCCGCATTGGGGGCGGAGGCAAGGGAACGACGAATCTACGGCGCGCCGATCCTCGTGGGGAACTGGGCCGGCAAATACCACACTACCGCGTGTTCCGCTCCCG
>CAYYZP010000358.1:0-4528 GCA_964476165.1 uncultured Fimbriimonadaceae bacterium | reverse complement strand
ATCTAGCCATCGGAACCGCAGAATTCGAAAAAGAAGTCGTCCAGTCGGACGTCCCCGTCCTCGTAGATTTCTGGGCCACCTGGTGCGGCCCTTGTCTCGCCATCGCCCCCCATGTCGAGAAAATCGCCCAGGAACTGGCAGGGAAGGCGAAAGTGTTCAAGGTGGACGTCGACTCTGACGGCGACTTGGCCGGGCGATTCGGCGTCATGAGCATCCCTGCGCTCATCGTGTTCAAGGGCGGCCAAGAAGTCGACCGCATGGTCGGCGCGGCACCCAAGGACCAAATCAAAGCAATGCTCGAACGCCACGTTTAGGGAAGAACCCCTCGCCCCCCGTATCCCGTGCCCCGTACCTATTCCATTGGAACCCAAATACGTCCTGTATGACTTATAGTTCCTATGAAGTCAACCGCAGTCAATTTTGACCACGACGTCTTACAGTCGCAGGTTCCAGTCCTCGTCGACTTCTCAGCCGAGTGGTGCGGGCCGTGCCGAGCGATCGCCACGGCAGTCGAGCGCGTTGCCATTGAGTTCGCTGGAAGAGCCAAGGTCGTGACCATCGACATCGACGCAGAACCCGAGACCGCATCGCGCTACGGCATCATGAGCATCCCTTCCTTGTTGGTTTTCAAGAACGGCCAGGTCGTCGACCGCATTGTCGGCGCAATACCGCAGCAAGAGATCGCCAACCTGATCCAACGAAACCTTGCGTAAAAGTCCAGGCGCATGTCGCGACTCGCCCATAATGGTCGAGTGACCGACGGGGCTTTTAAGCACAACGTCGCCAAGGCTGGCGTCATCATGGTCGCCAGCCTGTTCTTGAGCAGAGTGCTCGGCCTCATCCGCGACATGGTGATCGCCGCCAAGTTCGGCCAGACCCAAGAGACCGACGCTTACTTGGCCAGTTTCCAAGTCCCGGATCTGCTCTTTTACCTCATCGCTGGCGGCGCATTGAGTTCTGCGTTCATCCCCGTTTTCTCGGAATATCTTCACACCGACCGCGAAGACGAGGCATGGCACGTTTTCAGCGTAGTCGTCTCGCTGATGTCCGCAGTCGTGCTCGCGTTCATAATTGTCGCGTGGATCTTCGCCGATCCGCTCATGAGTGTCGTTGCGTCCGGACTTGATCCTGAAACGGCCCGGCTCGCCGCACAGATGAGCCGCATCGTCGTCCCCTCGCAATATGCGTTCTTCATCGGCGGAATTATGCTCGGCACCATGTACGCGCGAAACGTCTTCAGCGTCCCCGGCCTCGCGCCCAACGTTTACAACATCGGCATTATCGTCGGCGCGCTCGTCGTCTCCAATTTGGTCGTGCCGTCCGTAACCGGAATGTCGTGGGGGGCGCTGGGGGGGGCGTTCGTCGGCAACATCTTCATCCCGCTCCTCGTGATGCGTCGCCTGGGCGTCAAGTTTAAGATTTCGTTCGACACCAAGCACGAAGGGGTGAGGAAAGTCTTTCGTTTGATGATCCCAGTGGTGCTTGGCCTTTCATTGCCTGGGATATTCACGTGGATACTGCGCAGTTACGGGTCGTTCTTTGAACAAGGCGTCATCACCGCCCTCGAGAACTCGAACAGGCTCATGCAAGCCCCGCTCGGCGTGTTTGGACAGGCCCTAGCGCTCGCCGCGTTCCCGGTCCTCGCCCAGTTCAAGACCCAAGACCGGATGGATCTGTTCTCCGACCAACTTTCCAAGACCCTCCGCACGGTGCTTTTCCTTTCGATTCCAGTTGCCATGATCTTTATTGTGTTGCCCTTGCCGATCATCCAAGCGATGTACGTGCGAGGAAAATTTACGATGGAAGACGCGTATCGCACTGCCCCCCTCCTCCAGATGTTCGGAATCGGCGTAGCCGCATGGTGCCTGCAACCGGCACTGATGCGCGCCTATTACTCGGTGCAAAAAACATGGCCGCCGGTCATCATGGGCACACTGACCACGCTCGTATTTGCACTGGCGTCTTACTTCTTGATCCAGTCCGGTGCGGGATATCAATCCCTTCCGAAGGCCGCTTCAGTCGCAGCGATTTTCCTCGCAGTGCTTATGATAGGAACGGTCAACCACAGCGTCAGCAAGATCGACATCGCCGGGCTGCTCACGACGTCGGGCAAGTCGATCCTCGCCAGCGGTATCGCCGCGGCCATTGCCTGGGGAGCGATGAAGTTTTCGCCCCCACCCGGTGCAGGGCTTAGTTTCGCCCCCCTCGCAATGCTCCTGGTCGTAGCGTGCTTCTTCGGATGGGTCTACTACTTTGCCGCTAAAGCCCTAAAAATGCCCGAGACAGAATACGTCAAGCGCGCAATGGCCAGACGCGGCCCCCAGCCCTCGCAAGAATAATAGAAAGTCCAGCCAAGCCAGCGGAAACCCCACTTTCTCCGATACACTTGGGCCGTTATTGATCCATAGTCACAACACACGGGTACTCCACATGAAACGACCACTTCTTTCTCTCCTCTGTTTCGCGATCTTGGCTTCGTTCGCCCCTGCCCAGGGCAACAGCCAGACCGCTAGGCTCCAGCACGCGCCACGGCGATCCGAACAGGCCAAAGCCGTCTTGCTCGACACCGCCAAGTTCCCCATTCAAATTGACCGCGTCTTCTTCCCCCAGCCACGAAAGCCCAAGAACCCGTTCCAATACCCCGACTATCCGGGCGCGATCAACGATCTGCCGGTCGGTCGCATCGGAAACTTTAATCGCACGATGAACGACTCGCTTTTCCCAGGGATCACCATGACCGGCTGGTATCCACCGGACCCGGACCTCGCCGTCGGTCCGAACCACGTCGTCGCCGTCGTCAATTCCAGCATCGCGTTTTTCACAAAGGCGGGAGCCGCGCAGTTCCAACAGACCTCAGAAAACTTCTTTACCGGTCTTGGCGCGACGTCGTTCCAGTTCGATCCAAAGTGCCTTTATGACCGCATCCACGGTAGGTTTTTGATCGTGTTCGATGAACTCGACGACGTGAACGGTTTTAGTTACTTGTTGCTTGCGATATCGGACGACTCCGACCCCAATGGATTCTGGGACCTCTATCGCATCAACGTGACGCTCGGCGACGCGTCGCAAAATTATTGGCTCGACTATCCTGGCCTTGGATACAACAAGGACGGCTACGTCGTCAGCGGAAACATGTTCGGGTTCTCCAGCGGTTTCGCAGGCGCACAAATCATTGCGATCCCGAGCGCGCCGATGTTGAGCGGGCTGAACGTGACTCCGGCGCACTTTCTCGACAGCACCGGGGCGAGCCTCCAGATGGCTGAGGTCATCGACCCCGCGAACAACAACGTCTTCGGTATCTCCCGCAATGGGGTGAGCACGATGCGCGTGTACTCGATCTACGACATCGCGACGACTCCCGTTGGAGTCCTGACGAACGTCACCGTCCCGACCAACGCCGCTCCGAACTCGAATGCCGAGAGCACGAACGGCAACACACTCAGTACGATCGACGGACGGGTCTTTGGCGCTGTGTGGCGACAGGGCAGACTCGTGACGGCGCACAATTTCACCGGGTCGAGCCAGATCGGATCGCGATGGTACGAGTTCAACACGGGCTCCTGGCCGACTTCAGGATCTATCTCGCTCGTTCAGGCAGGCAACGTCGAACACTCGACGCTCAACTACTTTATGCCAGCGATCAATCGCAACTCCACCGGCGACATCTCGATGATCTTTACTGGATCGAGCAATCTGACGACCGCGAACATCCTGGTCGCGGGCCGTCTCAACGGAGATCCGGCTGGATCGATGGGAACGCCGGTCATATTGGAATCCTCCATTGGAAACAATTACACCCTTGGTCGGTGGGGGGACTATTTCGGATGCGATGTGGACCCTGTGAACGACACCACCTTTTGGGGCGTCGCGATGACCGTGCGAGCGGACAACAACTGGACCACATCGCTTTATAGTTGGAACGTCACGAACGCAGTCGTCTCACAACTCTCAGCCGTGTCCGTCAATCCAACTTCCGTCCTGGGTGGGGGTTCATCGACGGGGACGGTTTTGTTGACCTCTGCTGCCCCTGCTGGCGGGACGACAGTGTTGGTCTCATCTTCGAGCGCGGTCGCGACAGTTCCGTCGAGCGTGTTCGTTCCTGCGGGATCGTCAACCGTTTCATTTAATATCTTGACGAGCGCTGTGAAAAGGAACTCGAGTGTGACGATCACGGCATCAACGGGCGGCATCACGAAAACGGCGACCCTTCAAGTGCTCAAGCCCCGTGGCAAACCGGGCGGCTAAGTCTAAAACGACTAGATAAGCAGAGGCGGTTGGATAGTCCAGCCGCCTCGTACTTTCCCGGCTCTCCTCGAAGCCAAATGGTACGCTTCCATCTACCCAAGAAGGTCAAAGAGACATGGAAGAAGCAGTCGTTTTATCGGGACTTAGGACGCCGGTCGGATCGTTCCAGGGAGCGCTCTCGACCCTCACCGCGCCACAACTGGGCGCCCACGCCATCAAAGCGGCAATAGCCAAAGCGGGCGTGCCGGCCGACGCGATCGAAGAGGTCTACATGGGCACCGTC
>CAYYZP010000357.1:0-9467 GCA_964476165.1 uncultured Fimbriimonadaceae bacterium | reverse complement strand
CGGCGGCCACGGCTACATGCGCGCCGGCATCCAACCCGACGCCAGCGAAGGAAACGCAAAAGCCCGAGCCGAAGGCTGGAAGCGGCTGATGGGGATTCTTGGGAAGTTGAAATAGTTTCCGTGTCCTCGTCTGCAATTGTCATCCTAAGCCCCGTCGAAAGAGCCGATTGCTAAGGGGGGACTATCGTTGTTTATCAATGCCCATTTCTCCGGGTGGGCTCAGGACGTCGAGGATGACTGAGTCCTCGATCGCTTCGACTCCGTGCGGGAAGTTCGAGGGCAGTCGGACGACGTCGCCGCCCGAAACTTCGACCTCCCGATAATCGCCGGTTCCCGGCTCGCCGAGTTTGAAGTCCACGCGACCCGACATCACGAACGCCACCTGCTCCATCTCGTGCGAATGCATCGCCACCACGCAACCTTTCGAGAGTTCGACCCGCGCCATCATGATCCGCTCTGCCTTGATCCGCTTGCGCGAAAGTAGAGGCACGGGCTGGTCCGCTTCGATCTGGCTCCATGAGTGAATGAGACTATCCATGGACACAGTATCCCAGCAATTCTCCGGGAAGTTCCCGTACAAAGCGCGGAAGAACACACTGAGTGGACGGATTCTCTCTGCTTCTCCAGTTAGTGGCCAGCGTCGCGATCTTCGCCCTCTTCAGGTGGGCAAAGAAACTGCGCGATCAAGCCTGACTCTTTTTCGTCCAGTTCCAGAGTTCGTAAAGCACAGCGATGTCAGGCTCTCTCCCACTGATCCTTAGCGAGATTTCGACCTGAGCCCTGTGGTTGGCCTCATGCGCCACGCAATAAGCGAGAAAGTTGACCGGTGTCCAGCGGTTCTTGCCAGGCTCCTCTATCATCTTGACAAATACTTTCTCCATCACTTTGGAGGAAACCGCAAGCCCGCGTTCGACCTCTTCGCGCGAGGCAGTCTTCCAATCGAGTTTTGGAATCGTCGCAGATTCCTTCCTCATTGTCGCTTCTGCCCACCCCCGCCGCACACCGATCATGTGGACATAGTTAGAGCGGATCGTCTTGCCCTTTCCTGGCTTAAGTTCGAAGTCTTCGTCAGAGCACACACCAAGAAGTTCCAAGTTGATCGCGTTGTTTGCACGCCACGCCCTCAGCAAGTCTTCCTTCATCATTCGGGTCCCTTGCCGTCCCTTTCAATCCACACGTGATACACCATTCCGAACGGATCGCGCACGAGGAACCCGTCTCTGGACTCGTTGAAGACTTCGCATCCTGCGTCCAGGAACTTCTGCTTCTCAACAGCAGCGCCAGAACCCGCGAACTCCTGCATCGGGTAACCGTTTGACTCGTGGGGATCGATCCAGATCGTAAAATTCTCCCCCACCAGTCCAATCGAGCCGTCTTCACTGTTCTTTCGCACCGCCCCAAGCAAAGTCGTATAGTGCACAACCGCTTCTTCGACCCTATCTGGTGCAACTCGAACTGCTATATGGCTTGTCCGTCTCATTGCTCAATTATGGCAACTACCTCTCTTGCACCGTTCATCATCCTGAGTTCCGCCGAAGGATCGTGCAGAGAAGTAGAGGAAGGACAATGGGTGCCACGGACAGGCTCGCCTCTTTCAACGTGGTTCCAATCACGCAAGGCTAGAGTTTGTCCGTGCCGAAGTTGAGAGGGGTGACCCGGTCTGGCTCTCCGGAGCAGACCGGGAATCGGCAGTCATCGCGGAATCATCGCTGTCAGGTTCTCACACCCGCCAGGAGTGATCAGAACGTTTTCCTCCAGTCTTACCCCCCCCTTGCCAATGAACTGGGCAACCGTGTCCCACGCGACCCGGTCTGCATGTTTCTCCCGGTTCGCAGGATCATCGAGCAATGCAGGAATGAAGTACAGCCCCGGCTCGACCGTCATCGTATGGCCCACTCTAAGTGCAAAATCCACGCGGATTTTAATCCCCGCGACCTCCGTTCCCTTTTCTCTGCACGGCCACGGCCCCCCCGCATCGCGCACGCCGAGCCCCACCGCATGACCCACGCCGTGCGGGAAGAACAGGCCAATCGCACCCGTCTCGATCGCCTCGTCCACGCTGCAGAGAAGCATCCCCATGTCGCGCAGACACTTCGCGATCGTGCGGGCCGATGCCAAATGAACGTCAACCCACTTTGTGCCTGGCTTGCACTCGGAAATCGAGGCGTCAAGCGCCCCATTCACCGCACAAAACACGTCATTCTGCCATCCGTCCATTTCCCCCACCGTGTGCGTCCGCGTCACATCGGCGATGTAGTGCTGCACCGATGCGCCAGCGTCGAATAGTACAAAGTCCCCCACCTGTGCCGCCTGCGCTCCTGGAGTGAAGTGAAACACCGCAGAGTTCGGCCCGATCCCAACTATAGAGTGATAGCCCAATGCGTCCGCTCCACCGTCAAAGAACGCGGATTCGATTACAGTCTTCAACGCGTGTTCCGTCACCCCCACCTTGATTGCAAGAGCACCAGCCGCTTGCCCAGCAGCCGTCGCATCGACCGCGCGACGCATCAGTTCGACCTCATCAGAGTCCTTCAGCCGTCGCTCGTCCAAGAACGCGACACCCAGATCATACGAAAAGTCCAAGTCGGGTTCCACTCCACTCACATCGCACCCAAGTACAGCCACGCGACGGCCCTTCCTGGAGGCCAACCAATCCGCAAGCAGCTCAATGTCCTGCGCTTCTGGCGCTTCCACCACTTCCTCCCACACGCGCTCTAACTGGGTCACAGGCGGTGCGAACAACTGCCACCCAGAGAGTGGATCGAAAACCAGCACCGATCCCGCCCTCTCCACCCCGGTCAGCCACAGAAAATCAGTGTGCGGCGCAAATTCAAAGCACTGGTCCGCGTGGCCCGGTTTATTGATCGGTGATCCTGCTCCAATCAGCACAATCTCGTCGCGCAGATTCCAGAGTTTTGCGATCCGCGCTTGACGATCTGAAAAAGAAACCACAGACCGATCTTACCGAGCCGAGTTAAATCTTCTCCGGCGCGCCGAGGACCTCGGGCCGAGTCTTGAGAACGTAGACGTCCAGGACCGCCATGATCCGCGAGCCCACTTCGCGCACGTGCGTCCTTGGTGACACAGACATTGGTAACACGTCCGCCTGGAACCCGACCGCGTCCAGCCCCTCGTGTTGGGCAATAAAAAGCGCGCGGGGAAGATGAAAGTCGTCGGTTACGATCACGCACTCGCTCAGACCAAAGATCTCGTGTGCCCTCACAACGGAATCCAATGTGCGAAGGCCGGCGTAGTCCAACACTATGGCCGACTCCGGCACGCCCTTGTCCATCAGCGACTTTTTCATCGCCGTCGGTTCGTCGTAGTAGCGGCTCTTGTTGTCGCCGCTCGCCAGGATTTTTTCCACCTTGCCCGATTTGTAAAGTAGTGCTGCGGCCCTCATGCGCCCTTCGAAATAAAGGTTCTTGCGCCCCTCGAACTTCGGTGACGTGCCGAGGACCAGCGCGACCTTCCGTGACGGGACTTCGCTCGCCGACGTGTAAATCTTCCCGCGCCCCGCTGACCACACGATCCCATTCAGGATAAGAACGACCAAGAAGACCGACCCGACGAAAAGCATGAGCCGCTTGAGGAACCACTTAAACCCTCGTCGCCTTTTCTTCTTCTCGGGCTGCATCATAAAGAGGACGAACTGAATCTCGCGGATTATTCCCTAGGGGCCACAGGACCTCTCGGATTCTCAATCTGTAAAGGGTCAAAACTCCTTTTCAAACAGCAGCCGCAAGCGACCTGGATCTCCATTGGTGCTAAAAGCATAGCCTGCGACGACCTTCTCGCCTGGTGCCAACGAAGTCCCTATGGTCGGCCCAATAAAAGAACTTCCGCTCGTCCAGTTTCCAAACGCTTCGATCGCGTAACTGTGCCTGCCCAGACTCTTGCTGACCATGGCCGCGTAGCCCCACTCGACTGGTGCGCCCGATTCCATCGCACGCTCTGCGATCAAGTTTGCTGAGGCGCTGATTCCAGAATCGAAGACATAGGTGCCGATCGCCTTCGCCTCGACTTCATAGGGCTCGTCGCCTTCTTTCTTCAGTTCGAGATTCAGCGATGGCAAGAGCCTTTCCGTCCCGAACTCACCGAACGAATAACGCTGCTCCAATTTCCAACCAACGGTGCGAAAGTGCTCGCCGTCCCGCTCGATCAAGAGATAAGGCGCGATCGCATAGTGCCCGTCGACTCCAAACTCGTATTCGATCTGGATGTTGGAACGCCCCTCTCCAAAATCTGTCCACCAAAACTCTACCTCGCGCTCAAGCGCATAAGGAACGTACCATTCATAGGTCCAAACACCGTCTCGCTCATGGGCACGGGCAGAACTGCCCAACGCGACAATTGTTATCGTCAGGAGAAGGCGAACAGAGGAGAGTTTCATTACGCGATCAGTTTGTACAATAAAGTGGTGATTGCCTAGGACTGCTTTCTTTGATCCGCAGTTACCCGCCGCCGCGAAGTTCCAGTCCCATCTCCTTCCACTGCACTTCATCGACCGTCGAAGGCGCGTCCATGAGCGGGTCGTACCCCCCCCCGACCTTTGGAAACGCGATGACTTCCCGGATGTTCTCGTCGTCGGTCAAGAACATGATGAGGCGGTCGATCCCCGGCGCGATCCCTCCGTGCGGAGGCGCGCCATACTCGAACGCCTCGATGATGTGCCCAAACCGCTCCTGCTGGTGCTTCTCATCGATCCCGATCAGCGAGAAGATACGTTTCTGCACTTCGGGCTGATAAATGCGGATCGACCCCGAGGCCCACTCCGTGCCGTTGCACACCACGTCATAGCAGTCCGCGCGGATGCGCCCAGGATCGGTGTCGAGATACTGCATGTCCTCGGCTTTCGGCGAAGTGAACGGATGGTGCGTCGGGTCCCATCGCTTCTCATCCTCGTTCCAGTCGACGAGCGGAAAGTCCACGACGAACGCGAACGCCAACTTGCGCGGGTCGCGCAGGCCCGCCTTCGTGCCGATGAGATTGCGCAACCGCCCTAGCACCTCGCACCCGACCGCCCACGTGTCCGCGATAAAGCACAAGAGGTCGCCCGCCTGCGCCCCAGAGGCCGACAGGATCGCTTCGAGTTCTTCCGGTTTGAAGAACTTGGCGATCGACCCCCGGACAAACACGGCCCCAACAGCAATAGACCCCTCGACCGCCGCTCCCTCGACATAGAGCGAAGCCATGCCCTTTGCTCCATAAGACTTGCATACCTCCTCGATCTCGCCCACGTCCTTTCGGCTCAAAATGGATCCGCCGGGGTATCGAAGGCCGCGGACCTTTCCCCCACCTTTCACGCAGTTGGCAAAAACAGAAAACCCGCTCTCGGCGACCAGAGATGTGACATCGAAGACCTCAAGAGAAAACCGAAGGTCCGGCTTGTCGCTCGCGTATCGCGCCATCGATTCGTCATAGGTCAGCCGCGCGAAGGAGGTCACAGGCGATTTCTCCAATGAAAACTCACCGATCAAACCATTGACCACTTCCAACGTCAGCCCTTCGATCAAAGTCAAAATCTCCTCTTGCTTGACGAATGACATCTCCAAGTCCAATTGTGTGAACTCGGGCTGGCGATCCGCTCGCTGCGATTCGTCTCGGAAGCACTTGGCGATCTGATAGTAGCGCTCCACTCCCGCAACCATCAGCAGTTGTTTGTATTGCTGGGGGCTTTGCGGCAGGGCATAAAACTTTCCTGGCTCGAGCCGATACGGCACGAGATAGTCACGTGCGCCCTCAGGCGTCGAGCGCGTAAACAGAGGAGTTTCGACGTCTAAAAACCCACGGGTGTCGAGGTAGGCACGAATCCGTCTGATTGCCGCCGCCCGGATCGCGAGCCGTTTGTACATCGAGGGCCGACGGAGATCCAAGTACCGGTGCTTGACCCGCAACTCCTCATTGACCTTCGACATCTGCTCCTCGTCGCTGACGGGGAATGGCAGGGTCTTGCTCTGGCTGAGAATTTGGAGCGACGCAGCCGCCACCTCGACCTCTCCGGTCGCGATTTTCAAGTTTTTGTTCTTCCCGTCCCTTTCGCGCACTAGTCCAGTCACGCTCAAACACGTCTCACTTCTGATCTCTACGCCGCCAGGGAACACATCGGGGTCGAAAATGATCTGTGACAATCCGGTGCGGTCCCGAAGATCTACGAACAACAGTCCACCCAGGTCACGCACCTTGTGCGCCCATCCATTAAGGGTGACTGTCTGTCCGACGTGGGTCGATCTGAGTTCTCCGCATGAGTGCGTCCGCTGTTCGAAGGCCATCTTGGTCGCAAGAGGATACCAGCGGGCCAGTTTCTCCCCTCTCCATTCTGATGGAGAGGGGTCGTGGGTGAGGTTATAGAGAGGGCCATAGAATTTCAAAATCCAGATTTTGCTAACCCTCAACCCTTGAGTGGGTTGAGGGTTAAGAATTTTTCTTGACCCCTGACCCCCGATCTAATCCGTCCCGCTTATACCTGTCGCAATGGAAGACACCACTCTAAAGTGTGGAGCCACCCGGCCCCTGTGGATATCCTGAGAAAAAATATTTTCGAAATCCGTTTCTTTTTGCCCTCCTGCTTCGTCACTCTATATCAGGTTGGAAAGTTGTTAGATGTCGGAGACGGCGACGACGATCCACCCGAGGTTCCTCGGAAACGAGGAAAGCAAACATATGGCAGCAAAGAAGAAACCCGCAAAGAAGGCCGCTGCAAAGCCAGCCGCCAAGAAGAAAGCCGCGAAAAAAGGCAAGAAGTAACTCGTCAACTGACCGCAGGGCCGGTCTACGAACTGGCCCTGCAATTATTTAAGTTCCTTCTTTTCACCGCTTGTAGCCGGAACTTGGCTGCCTCAGGGCTTCAGGCCGCCCAAAATCCAGTTCTCGATGGTCATGATCTCGACGTTGCTTAGCATTTGACGGCCTTGAGGCATCGCGCCTGACCTGACCAGTTGCAAGAGTCTGCTTCGCCCAGGATTGCCGCTCGTGATGGCCCGGCTTGATTTGACGGTCTCATACTTGGAGAAGTCCTGACCTCCTGACTTTCTCCCCGCAGAGTGGCAAGGCATGCACTTCGTGCCGAAAATATTTGAGACCGACCCCCAATTTGCATCCGCTGAAGACACGGCCACGTCTTGTGCCTTTGCCCCCGCGGGAGCGACGAACGCGAACGCAGCGGCGTCGAGCGCCTTGTCCGACACTGAAATCTCGTCCGCCCACACGATGATGGACTTTTCCGAGTTCTTCAGAGAATAGCCCTTGGCGATTCCCGACTTGTTCTCGACGAACAGGGTCGCAGTCGTCCGACCGTCCACCAACAGCGCCGAAGCCTCAGTAGTAGCCAGTCCGCGCATGGTCCGCGGGCCGCCAGCCGAAGCGCTCCTCACGAGTTTCGCCGAGTCCTTCTCGAAGAACCACCCCCATCCCACGATGTTCTCCGAGACGATGCTTTTCATGACATCCTCGTTCGTCGCCGGAAATTGAAGGTAGATGTTCAAGGTTTTATCGAGGATCGTCATCGTTTTCCCATCGCTGACGATCAGTCTCGAGGGCCCGTCGATCTTGATCATGTTGGGTTTGGAGAAAGTCACGGACAGATCTTCAGTGACCCCCGCCAAATCGGTCACCTTGACCGTAGCAGTTAAAGACTGGGCCGCACCGAGTTTAACTGCGTGATCGGAAAGAACCTTGGGCAAGACCTGTTGATAAGCGATCGCCAAGACGGTAATAAGAAGGCAAGAGGGAACCACGACGCGCTTCATTTCTGTATTCTTAATGATAGCCCGCCCGCGACCGTTACTTCTCTTCCAGCAACTTCTTTAGGGACGATTCTAGGTCCTGAACCTCTACCTGCCTCAACACGCCCTTCTTGTCGATCAGGAACACGTTAGGGATCGAATTGATCCCCCATGACAGGCTGAACTCGCTATCCCAGCCTTTGCCTTGGTAGTACTGGGGCCAGGCGACCTCGTTCTTCGCGACGAACTCCTTGAGCGCCGTCAGACCCCCCTTGTCCTCTGGATTGTCCAATGAGACGCCGACGATCTCGAAGCCCTTGTCCTTGTACTTGGCGTAAATCTCCTTCACGTGCGGCATCTCTTCGACACACGGCCCGCACCACGTCGCCCACCAGTCGATCATCACGACCTTGCCCTTTAGTCCGGCAACAGACATGTCTTGCCCTGTGACGGCGTCTTTGAACTTCAGATCGAACGGCTTGCCCACAGCATCGAGCTGATGAAGAATGCCTTTGTACATCCCCGCAGACCGGTGATCAGGAAAATCCTTCAGGAACATCTCGACGATAGCCTTTTTATCTCTGTCCTTGACCTGATAGACGGTGGTCTGAAGCAGTCGCTCAAAACGAGGGCCCTTCGCGTGCTTTTTCTTGAAATCAAGTACGGCAGGGACAACTTTGAAGCCTCTTTCCTCGCCGAGTAACCGCACATATATTTTGCAATAGTCGATCGCCGCCGACATTTCTTCCCCTATGTCGCCGTTCGAGTGAGTTGCGATGTCGTCCAAGATTTCTTTGGCAGAGCCGCTTGCGTTGAACATGGAAAGCCATCGCTTTTCCAATAGATCCGGCATTCGGCTGTCCGTGGGGAATGCTTGGAAAAACGCCAAAATCGCCTCGTTTCTCTGAGCGTCAGCCTTCTTGGCCAATTGCTGATACTCTTTGACATATTCAGATTTCACTTTTGCATACCGAGCGTCGTCAAAGTTTGGCGGCTTGATCTCGCTTATCTTTTTGAAGTGGTCGTCCGCTGTCTGCTGGGCAAAGGAGACCCCAAAGGCCAGGGCGAGGGACATTATCGAGAGGGTTCGCGCTGAATTCATGGTTACCATTATGACAACTGGCTCGTGACGCCACATTGTTCCCCAATTTGTGTGGCGCGGTCGTGGCACGGTCGTCCCGACCGTGTGTAGCATGCTCGATCCGGGCATGGCCGTCAAGTCTAACTTCTGACTTTCGACTTTCTACGCTTGCTCAGCCATAATTTAACGTGGGCTTTTCCCCCGAATACCGATCAAAAGTAAAAGCACGACTCTCTGAGGTTGTTCCAATCGAGACGAAGGCTATGTTCGGCGGCGTCGGCATTTATTCCGAGGGCCTCTTCTTCGCCCTGATCGCCGAGGACAAACTGTATTTCAAGGTCGACGACTCCAACCGGGGCGATTTCAAAAAAGCCGGAATGGAACCGTTTTATCCCTACGACTCGCCAAAGCCGATGAACTACTGGGAACTCCCAGACAAGGTTTTCAAAAGCAAAAGGGAACTCGCTGTCTGGATCGACAAGTCCCTGCGGGTTGCAGAGTCAGCGAAGAAGAAGAAGCGTTGAGCGAAGTCGCCAAGTAGTCGCATAGGTCGTATAGGACGCATATGAATTATGAGTACTGCCCCCCCTACTTCGGGTTCTCCACGTAATCCCCCCCCCGGCAGCCTTTCAGATACTCAAGACTAAAAACCTGCCCCGTCA
>CAYYZP010000356.1:0-1654 GCA_964476165.1 uncultured Fimbriimonadaceae bacterium | reverse complement strand
GGGGACATCTCGGCGGCGTCCATTGTGACGAGGCGGCCGCTCATGCCCACACCGAGATAGATGATCCGTCCCCCCCCTCTGTACTTCTCTGCTGCCTTTTCGGCGGCCGTAGCGATCTTTTCCTTCGCTTTGTCAAGCGCGTCCATGACCGTGTGCTCCTCGTCGTTCATGAGCGCGACGACCTCGAGCGCGGACATCTCGTGAAGCGACATGGAGCGGGGGTTGCGCGACTCAGTGCTCATTTGATTTTCATGGCGAGTCTACACGCCCCGTGGACGGGGGACTGCGAGACCAGTTTGAGGCTCCATTTTTCAAGGCTGAGCAGGTTGTGGAACCGTTTGAGGAAGTACGGGCTGAGTTTCCAGAGCCCGCCCGCGAGGACGATCGATCCAGATTCGGCTTTGGACAAATAAGCAGCGATGTGGAGTCGAATGTCGGTTGCGAGGCGCGTGAGGCATTCGTCGACCGCTTGCACGGCGTACTCCTTGCCGCCGTCGGCGTCTTCCCCCACCGTCTTGGCGAGCGAGGAAAGGAGCAACGCTGGGGACTCTGAAGAGTAAAGGCTAGACAGCACTTTGTTCCGGTCAGTCGAGCCAAAGACGTCGGTCACCGCTCGCACGAACGCCCCCCCTTCTGCGCTCGACGGAGCGGAGACGACGAGGCGATAGAGGGCGTTGCGACCGATCGACGCGGTCGATCCGTGGTCGCCCAAGAGGATGCCCCCCCCTCCAGACCTGACGACCTTGCCGTACTCTTCCGAGCAGATTAGGACGCCCGTGCCCGCGATGACGAGCAGTTCGCCTTGTTCTTTGGCGATCTCCCACGCGGCGAAGTAGTCGGGGAACGCCCCCACCCTGTCGCACTTTGTAAGCGTGCGCAAAAGGTCACTCGCTTGCAATGCGTCGGAATCTGTGAGAAGCCCGGCGAAACAGCCGCAAACCGCATCCACCTGCGGCGCCCCCCTCAAACACTCGCTCAAGTGTTGCTCGATGAGCGGCCAGGGCGTCGTCGCCAGATTTGCCGGCCCGGAGCGCTTGTCGAACAAGACCTCGCCTGTGGAATCGACGACCATCGCGCGAGACTTGGTCCCGCCGCAGTCCAGGCCCAGATAGAGGCTCATTTGAACCTGAACCATACCCGAACACGCCTGTAAATCAAGAATTCAAGACCGAAAATAAGAAATCTTTAGTCCTAGAGTCCCAGACCTAAGAATCTCGTACCGTATAGTACCCATAAGATCAAAAAACCGGAACCAGCCATGCCAGAGGACCGAATGCACGATATGCCGACGAAGTGCCCCTTTACTGGGGGCGACTTGTACGTCAGTGAACTGACGTGCGAGGAGAGTGGGGTTGTGCTGAGGGGAAAGTTTCGGCTCCCGCAAAACGCCGCGCTCGATGAAGACCAGCAGGCGTTCCTCAAAGTGTTTCTGCGCGCGAGGGGGGTGATCACGACGGTGGAGAAGGAACTCGGGATCAGTTATCCGACCGTTCGCGGAAAACTTGACGCGCTGCTCGAATCGATGGGCCTCGCGCCGATCAAAGAAGACTTGAAGAAGAAAGAAAGAGACGCCGCAAAGAAGCGCCAGATCCTCAAGGACCTTGAGGAAGGCACCATTACGGTGGGGGACGCGAAAAGGAAGATGAGAGGCCTG
>CAYYZP010000355.1:0-2198 GCA_964476165.1 uncultured Fimbriimonadaceae bacterium | reverse complement strand
CCTGCAGCGGGTCGATCTGCGCATAAGATCGTAGGTTGATGCCCTCGCGGACGTAGTCGATCATCTGCAAGTGCGCCATCCAATTGTCGTTGACTGACTGCAGCATGACGTGGCGCTCGATTTGGACCATGATCTCCTCCCCCACCTCGTCCTTCTTCGTTTCGTACGCCTTCATCGCAATCCCGATGCAGTACTCCTCGAGTTCTCCTGCCGGATCCTTGGTCTCCAAGTCCGATAGTTTCGCGTAGTCGACGAGCGGGAACATGCGACTCAGCCTGTCATAGACCTTTCCGAAGTTGAACTTCTGCTGGGCCATTTCGTCGAACTCCCACGATTCGCCGATCGTGTTGTGGACGACGACATTGATGCCTTTCTGAATGTCCGCACGGCAGTCGCGACCCAACAAGATCGAGCGGCGCATTCCATAGATGTGCTCGCGCTGGGCGTTGAGCACGTCGTCGTATTCGAGGACGTGCTTTCTTGCCTCGAAGTAGTGGTTCTCGATCCGCTCCTGCGTTTTCAGGATCATGTTCGTGATGAACTTTGCGCGCACCTCCTCCATCGTCGGCCAGGCGCGGAGGATCGGGTTCTCCAACATCTTCGGGTTGAAAATCTTCCACAACTGGTCTTCAAGGCTGACGAAGAAGCGGCTTTCGCCAGGGTCGCCCTGACGACCCGCGCGACCGCGCAATTGGTTGTCGATGCGCCGGCTCTCGTGCCTTTCGGTACCGAGGATGAGCAGTCCGCCGAGTTTCACGACCTCTGCGGCGAGTTGGAACCGTTCCTGGTCGTCGAGAGGCAAGGGGGGGGCAGCCCTCTCCTTGCCGCCGCGGCGGAAACTCATGAACGTGTCTGCGAACTCGCTGGCAACCCCTCCGTCTTCTATTTCTTGTTTCCTAGCGAGTTCGATCGTGTCGTCGCTTACGCGACCTCCAAGGAGGATGTCTACGCCGCGACCGGCCATGTTCGTCGCGATGGTGATCGCTCCCTTTCGACCGGCTTCGCTGATGATCGCGGCCTCACGTTCGTGGTACTTGGCGTTAAGGATGTTGTGCGGGATTCCGTGGCGCAGCGCCTCGTCGAAATACTCCTTGTTCTCCTTTGCAAGGCCGTGGTACTCAAGAAACCAGTCCGCGACTTCTGGCTTGAGTGGATCGCCAGGCAGCCCCGCGCCAGACATGAGAGTCGATATGTCCTTCAGTTTAAGGTCTTGCAGGTTCGTGTCGAAAAGTTTGTCCGCCGACTTTCCGATGGCCTTACCAACAGCCTTGTCGCTTGACTTTTTGTCCGTGAGCATGTCAGTCAGCACGAGTTTTTGCAGCGACTCCGCAGTGATCCGCGCAGAGACCATTTCCGACATTTCGATTGAGCGGGTGCCGACGAGCACAGGCTGTTGTTTTGTCCAAAGGCGCATGATCTCTCGTGCGATGCCTCTGTACTTGACGTCGAGCGTCTTGAAGACCACGTCTTCCTGGTCGGTCCTGATCATGGGCCGGTGCGTCGGAACGGAGACGACCACAAGGCCATAGATTTTTCGGAACTCGTCCTCTTCGGTCTTGGCCGTGCCCGTCATGCCGGAGAGTTTGTTGTACATGCGGAACAGGTTTTGGAACGTGATGGTGGCAACGGTCTGGCTTTCGCGCTGTACTTCAACGCTTTCCTTCGCTTCGAGCGCCTGGTGTAGACCGTCGGAATAGCGGCGTCCGAACATCATGCGGCCCGTGTTCTCATCGACGATGACGACCTCCTTGTTGCGCACGACGTAATCGCGGTTCTTTTCGAAGAGCCCGTACGCCTTGACCGAAGCGTTGATGTGGTGCAGCAGGCGCGGATCGTCGGCGATACTGTCTAGCCCCATGATCTGCTCGACGGTGTCCATCCCTTCTTCCGTCAGTGACGCGCTGTGCGACTTGCGGTCGGCGATGTAGTGGACGCCAGGAACGTCTGCGTCGTCCGCCCCCCCCCCTTTGAGTTCTCGGACGACCTTGTCGACTTGTCTATAGACGGAGATGTCCTCGTTCGAGTGCCCACTGATTATGTGCGGCGTTCGCGCTTCGTCGATGAGGATCGAATCGACCTCGTCGACAATGGCGTAGTTGAGTTGGCGCATGGAGAGGTTGTCCACGCGAAACGCCATGTTGTCACGCAGATAGTCGAATCCGAACTCGTGGTTGGTGCCGTAGGTGATGTCCTGGAGA